>JBLRWT010000221.1:0-4480 GCA_047921095.1 Wenzhouxiangella sp.
CGAGCGCTCGGCGGCCAGCACGCGCTCTTTGCAGCCGAACGAGATGCCGCCGAAAGCCTGCCAACTGCCAGCCAGGACATCGTCGGCCGGATCGGCCTGGGCAATGCCCGCCCAGCCGAGCATGATCGCCGGGATGAAAAGTCTAGAAAAATCGGTTGTAAACGCCATGGAATCGCCACCCGAGTACCTTGTGCAAAATAGCCCTCAGTGCCGCCGCCGACTCACCAAAAAATGCCCCAATGCCTGGCCACAGCGTCCTTGTCAATCTTACCGAAAAGCGAGTCCGGTGGCCAATTCGTGCGCTCTGCCAGCCTGGTCTTCGGCCGGGCCCGGGCGCCAGACACTGCATCGCCCTGTATCATGGCAACCATGCCAAAACTGTTATTGAACCTGCGCAATGTGCCCGAGGATGAAGCCGAAGAAGTTTCGGCGCTCATGGTCGAGCACGATATCGAGTGCTACCAGACCCCACCTGGGCCGTTCGGCATTACCAACGGCGGTATCTGGCTGCGCCAGCCGGAAGATTACGAGCGCGCCAAGGCCTTGATGGATGAATACCAGGCCGAGCGCGCCAGGCTCGCGCGCGAGGCCCACGAACAGGCCCGCAGCGAAGGCCGGGCCGATACGCTGTGGAGTCTGATCCGGCGCAACCCGATCAAGAGCGCCATCCACCTGGCGGCCATCATCTTCATCCTGATCGTCTTCTTCACCCCCCTGATCGAACTCGGCCGAGTGCGTTAGGTGGGTGACTAACCGCGAAGACAAAATGACGAAAGATTAAAGACGACTAACCGCGAAGACGCAAAGAGCGCGAAGGAAAGGCTAAAAGCGCTTAAACTTTTTTGACCCGAAAACCCCTGCTTCACCATACTGCGTGCACGCTTCTTGCGCTGGACACCCGCCTTTCGCTGCCAGGGCCAAGACTCTTAAGAACATGAGGAATTGAAGCTACGCTTTGAAAAACCATTTTCTTTTTCTTTTTCTTTTTCTTTGCGTTCTTTGCGTCTTCGCGGTTAGTCGCCTTTGATCTTTTATCTCTTAGTTCTTTATCCTCGCGGTTAGTCGCCTTTGACCTTTTGATTTTCTATCGTTGCGGCCAGTTCCTCGGTGGCCTGGACGTTGCCGTCGCTGTCGATGATCAGGGCGTGTTCGGCGCCCATGTTGCGGGCGACTGACTGCCAGAGGAGTGGGCCGGCGACGACCAGGGCGGTGGCGGCGGCGTCGGCGGTGAGGGGGTCGGGATCGATTGCGGTGGCCTGCATGACTTCTCCGACCGGGCGGCCGGTGTTGGGGTCGAGGATGTGGGCGTGGCGCTGGCCGTTGAAGTCGCCGTAGCGGTAGTAGTTGCCCGAGGTGAAAATGGCCATGCGCTCGGCAATCTCCACGGTGGTCAGCACGCCCCGACGACCATCGCTCAGTGCGACCCGCCACGGTTTGGTGGTCGGGCCACAGATCATGACGTCACCACCCAGATCAATCATCGCGTCGACGGATTGGTACTCGGCCAGCCGCTCGCAGGCCTGGCGTGCCGCCAGGCCTTTTGCAATGCCACCGAAATCAAGATGCACCGCACGATTGGTCGAGCGCACCCGCTGGCCATCGATCTGAATATCCAGGGTCGAAGGCTGTCGCAGCAGCAGTGTCTGAATCTCGGTTTCGTCCGGCGGTGGTTCGGTAATCGGATAGCGGGAGGTATGAAATCCCCAGCGCCGGACCAGGGCGCCGATGGCGGCATTGAACAGGCCGTCGGAGCGCTGCTCGAGGGTCTGGCTGGCCTCGATCAGGGTAATCAGATCGGGCGTCGTGCTTACCCAGCCGCCCTCGGCCAGGCCCTGGTTGAGATCGTTGAGCGGTCCCGGGTCCCAGGGGTGCCATTCGTTGTGCATGCGCTGAAAATCGTGGCCCAGGCGGGCAAAGACGATTTCCGCCTGGACTTCGGTCAGGTCACGGACAACGACCTGGACCTGGGTGCCGAATACCAGGAATTCGGCACGTTGCTCAACATCAGCCCGCTGGCAAGACGCCAGCAGGATGATGGCCAGAATAGTCAGGCTCGCACGGGCCCGGCCGGAAAATGATTTCAATTTCAGGGTCCAGAAAATCCTGAATCACCCTAACCCGTAAACCGCAAACCGTAAACCGGTGTTCTTACCCTTCCCAACTCAATGCCACAAATAACGACCGTCCATGCGTATTGAAACCGAACAGCTGTTCGTAGTCCCGATCAGTCAGGTTTTCGATCCGACCTTCGAGTCGGAATCCGGCCGGCAGGGACCAGCCTGCGCGCAGATTGATCAAGGTATAAGACGGCATGTCCTGCTGGCCGACATCCAGGCGCGAGCCGTTGAACAGCACCTCGCCACCGAACCAGCTGCCATTGGCAAGCAGACGATCTACGCTGAGCGCGGCCTTTTCTTTCGGTCGACGCAACAGCGCCTGGCCTGTATCGCGGTCTTCGGCGTCCTGCCAGGTATAGCTGGCCTGTGACCGCCACGCGCGGCTGCTGAAGGTGTGGCTCAATTCGGCACCCTGAATCCGTGCCTTGCGAATATTGATCGCCTGGAAGTCGGTTCCGGCGAAGTCGATCAGGTCATCGGTCCGGGTATCGAACAGCGCCAGGCTGAAGCGCTGGTTTTGCAGGCCCAGCCATTGCAGGCCGGCTTCGGTGCTCCAGGATGTCTCGGGGTCAAGATCCGGGTTGCCGGCGAACAGGCCACCGAAGCCGGGTGAGAACAACTGTGAAAAGTCGGGCGCACGAAAACCCCGTCCGATACCGGCTGATACGCGCCAGGCGTCGGCGGGACGCCAGCCGCCGGCGAGGTTGCCGGTAACCGCGCTGCCGAATAGCTCGTCCCGGTCCAGGCGCAGGCTGGCTTCATGATCGAATCGGCCCAGGCTGCCGTCAACGCCGGACCAGATGCCGATGTTGTAGCGATTCTCGGACCACTGGTTGCGGCTGACGCCGGACTCGCGCCAACCGTCTACACCGACAAGCAGGCTGGACGATTCGCCGACGCGGGTCTCGGCCTGAACGCCGGCCTGCACTCGCCGGGTGATGACTTCGGACGTGCCGAATGCCGTCTCTGTTTCAAGTCGGTCACGGTAGGCGGCGGTGCTGGCCTGCCATTGCCAGGGCCCACTTCCCGTGGTGCGGTACTCCAGGCCACCGGCGTAGTTGAGGAAATCCGATTCACCCTGGTCGAACTCCGTTTCGCCACTTGCCATGCGCGCGTTCCAGCTCAGCAGCCCGGGTCCCGTGACGGCACTGCCGGCGGTGGTGGCGCTGAAGTTGCGAAAGCCGTCATCGTCCGGGTCGAAGGCAAAGCCTCGCTCGTTCTGCGACGAAAAACCACCGACTCGACGCGCGGCAACGGTCAGTCCGGCCGTGCCCGTACCGAACGACGATGTCAGGCTGCGATCCCGGAAGCGACCATAGGCTGCGCGGGCAGAGACTCCTTCGGCCTGGCGGGTGAAGATCTGGATGACCCCGCCGATGGCATCCGAACCCCAGCGTGCGGCGCGCGGCCCGCGAACGATTTCGATGCGCTCAACGATGGCCGGATCCAGCAATTCCCAGGCAAACGCGCCGGTACCAGCGGCCGCTACCCGGATGCCGTCAATCAGGACCAACACATGGTTGGAATTGCTGCCACGCAGGAAAAGACTGGTCTGCCCACCGGGGCCACCGGTGCGGGTGATGTCGACACCGGCTTCAAGACGCAAGAGTTCGAACAGGTCCGGCGCCTGGCTGCGCTCGATCTGATCGCGATCAATGATGGATACCGAGGCCAGGCTGGCGCTGGCCGGCTGCTCGGAACGAGTGGCCGTCACCATCATCGGTTCGCTGGCGATTTCAGTCTCGGCCCAGAGGGAAGAAAAAGTAAAAAGCAGACCGGCGGTTGCCAGTCCAGTGGAAGTCGGTCGTGTCATGTTGGCTCCATGCGCTCACCCGCGCTTGTTGTTTTTCGTCAGGTGAGCAAGAAAAGCCAACGGCGGGAAACTGACAAGGTGCCATCGACCCTGGTTGCCCACCGCAACCGAAAGTGATTGGTCCTCGAAGGCCGGTCTCCTGACTCTCGATCACGGATGGACTCCGTGGGGTCGAATCCTTCCCCTGCCAAAGCAGAGTGGACGTACTCGACCGCGCCGTGAATTACGGCATCGATTACAGTTGCGGGGGCAGCACCGGATTCGCACCGGTTTCCCGTTTCACCCCGGTTGTGAAGCCGGGGCACCTTTGAGGTAGATTGGCCAGAATTCTGGCCGGCCGGAAGTATAACGCAAGATTACGTCGGGAAAAGGGGAGACCCCGCACCTTTTGTCATCCCGGACTTGATCCGGGATCTCCCAAGCCCAGCATGTCATCCGGCCTGCGAACTTGAGATCCCGGCTCTACGCTTCGCTTCGGCCGGGATGACAGAAGAACTTGATCCTTGATCCTTGATCCTTGAGCCGGAAACCGGAAACCGATTTCCGTCTG
>JBLRWT010000222.1:0-4478 GCA_047921095.1 Wenzhouxiangella sp.
GGTAGATCCTGGGTTCTCATCAGACCGGAAACCGACAGGATGTAGCTGCGGCCTTCGATGGCCATGAATCGGGTGATTTCGCGCGTATTGCGCGGGCTGCCGGGCCAGATCGCAACATGCAGATCCTCACCCTGGGCCTGCAGACTCGCGCGCGCCAGTGGCATCCAGTTTTCCCAGCAGTTAAGCGCGCCGACGGTAAACGAGCCCACCCGGTGAGTGCGCAAGCCGTTGCCATCACCTGTTGCCCAGACCAGGCGCTCCTCGTGGGTCGGCATCAATTTGCGCTGTACGGCAACGATCTGGCCGTCGGCATCGATACTGACCGCACTGGCATAAACGCTTTCGCCCCGGTCGTCCGGTCGCTCGAGGATGCCCAGCACAACAGCGATGGCATTGCGCGCCGCTGCGTCGCAGACCGATGCCAGGTGACCAGCCTCGATCGTGATCGCCTGGTCGACATAGTGGGCATAAAGGTCTTTCTGCAGCGCACTGTCGAACCGCGCCCCATCGGTGCGCTCGACCCAGAACGGATAGCCCGGCAGCAGGCACTCACCGAAGGCGATCAGTTCCACCCCGGAAACCGCGGCCTGTTCAATCTGCTCGACGATCCGCTCGGTGGTCAGTTCGCGGTTCAACCAGACCGGTGCAATCTGGGCGGCGGCCACACGCAATGGTTTGCTCATTCCGGCTCCAGGTGCAGGACCATGACCCGGGCATCTTCGCGACCGTCAACACCGGGGTAGTAGTCCGGCCGGCGACCGATCACCTTGAATCCGTACTGCCGATAAAGCTTGACCGCGGCACGATTGGAAGGCCGGACCTCGAGAAACAGGCGGTCCATGCCGGCGATCCGTACCTCGCGCACCACGTGGTCGAGCATTACGCAGGCCAGACCGCGGCGTCGCTGATCCGGCCGGATGCAGAGATTGAGCAAATGGGCTTCGTCCACGGCCATCGAGACCACGGCATAACCGATGATCGTCTCGTTGTCGGTCAGGACATGGCAGCGGTAGCCAACCTGCAAACAGTCGGAGAAAATACCGCGCGACCAGGGAAAGGGATAGCTTTGCTGCTCGATCGACACAACGGTGGCCAGGTCGGCTTTCTGCATTTGCCGAATGAACAGCGTCGGCTCCAGCACCGCGGCCATGTCAGTTGGCCAGGGCGGGTGCGAGGACACGCCAAAGCTGGCGGCGCGCCGCGCCATCGGTTGCGATTTCATCCAGGGGCGGGACGATCAACAGACCAGGCCAGTCCAGCTCTGTGGGCGGTGGACCAAAGGCCAGTATTTTTCCGACGCCGCGACCGGCCAGTTCCTGGATGCCTTCACCTGCTGCCGAATCCTTCGCCCACTGGCCGAAACGGCAACGGCTGGTCCCAATGGTCGCCATGATGTCGGCCAGTAACTGTTCATGGCTGCCGCGCCAGGGCTGACGGCGAACAAGCAGCCAGTCCCCGTCGCCGGACGAAAGGCGGATGCGCGTCCGGTCTTGGTCGGCGCTCATCTGGCCAGCGTCCCGAGCCATTCCAGCCGGTTCACTGCCGGCATTCCGGCTGCCGCGTGCCTGCCAGACATCGACGCCGATCGCAGCCAGCCGTTCCAGCGAGCGAGCGCTACGGCTGCTCATCTTTCGCCTCTCGCCGGCGGCGACGGCGCTGCATGTAGCGGCCGCGCACGGTGACGATGGGGCCGGACAACACGTAGGCAATGCCGATCGTGAACAACACCGCTGGCGGGTCCAGCGCCAGCAGCACCAGGATAACCAGCAGGATGAACAGCCAGGCAAACGGCACCCGATCGCTCATCGGCCAGGCCTTGACACTGAAATAGCGCACCCGCGAGACCATCAGCGTGCCAAGCACCAGGGTCAACAGTAACAACGGCCAGCCGACCTGCTGCGGATCAATATCCCGACTGACACAGAACCAGATCGTCGCGATCAGGGTCCCGGCGGCCGCGGGGCTGGGCAGACCCTGGAAGTGAGCCTTCTCGGCCATGCCGGACTGGGTATTGAACCGGGCCAGGCGCAGCGCGGCGCAGGCGGTGAAGAAAAACGCGCCCAGCCAGCCCAGCTTGTCGGCAGCGGTCTCGGGTTGACCCAGTGTATCCAGCGTCCAGGTAAAGACCAGCACGGCCGGGGCGATACCGAACGACACCATGTCCGACAGGCTGTCGTACTGGACGCCGAAGTCCGACTGGGTGTTGGTCAGACGGGCCACGCGGCCGTCCACGCCATCGAGTATGCCGGCGACGACAATGGCGATACAGGCAGCGACCGGCTGGTCGCCGATGGCCATGACAATGGCGTAGAAGCCGGCCATCAGGGCGCCGGTGGTAAAGGCATTCGGCAGCAGGTAGGCCCCTTTTGCCCGCGGTTTCAGCGGTTTGTCATTGGCCATACAGGCGGGTCATCCGAGTGTTTTTTTGTTGACAGTGGCTCATGGCGAAAGGATAGCATTGCCGCAGCCGGAATGCCGTCTCGCCGGTGGGCGCGCCCTGCTATCATTGCCGGCTTCCCGATGAGAAGCAGAGCAGCACCCATGAAAACCTCCAGTTTCCATCTCGTGACCCAGCGCGAAGTACCCGCTGATGCCGAGATTGCCTCGCATCAGTTGATGTTGCGCTGCGGCATGATTCGCAAGTTGACCTCCGGCATCTACACCTGGACGCCGTTGGGGCTGAAGGTGCTGCGCAAGGTCGAAAACATTGTCCGCGAGGAAATGGACGCGGCCGGTTGCCTGGAGATGCTGATGCCCTCGGTTCAGCCCGCCGAGCTGTGGGAGGAAACCGGGCGCTGGAAGGATTTCGGGCCGCTGCTGCTCAAGATGACCGACCGCGCCGGGCGGGAATTCGCCTTCGGCCCCACCCATGAAGAAGTCATCACCGAATTTGCCCGCGGCGAGCTGCGCTCGTACAAGCAATTGCCGATCTGCTTCTACCAGATCCAGTCGAAGTTTCGCGACGAGATCCGTCCGCGCTTCGGCGTGATGCGGGCACGCGAATTTCTGATGAAGGACGGCTACTCGTTTCACGTCGACGAGGGATGCCTGGACCGCTTCTACCAGGTCATGTTCGCCACCTACACGAAAATCTTCGAGCGCCTGCAGCTCGAGTTCAAGGCCGTCACCGCCGATTCAGGCGCCATTGGCGGTGCGGTCAGCCATGAATTTCATGTCCTGGCCGACTCGGGTGAGGACCAGATTGCCCACGTGCCGGGCAGCCCGTATGCGGCCAACGTGGAGCAGGCCGAGGCGCTGGCCACCGGCGAGCGCGCCGCACCGGGCGAGGACATGCGCCTGGTCGACACGCCCAATGCCAAGACCATTGCCGAGTTGGTCGCCCAATTCGATCTGCCGATCGAGAAGACCGTCAAGACGCTGGTGGTCGAGGCGACTGAAGATTCAGGTCATGAATTCGTCGCCCTGCTGATTCGCGGCGATCATGAACTCAACACGGTCAAGGCCGAAAAACTGCCCCAGGTCGCCACGCCGTTGCGCATGGCAACGGAAGAGGAAATACGCAAGGTGACCGGCGCCGGTCCCGGCAGCCTCGGCCCGGTCAACCTGCCCATTCCCTGCATCGTCGACCGCCAGGTCGCGCTGATGAGCGATTTCGGTGCCGGTGCCAACATCGAGGACAAGCACTATTTCGGCATCAACTGGGACCGCGACACCCCCTGCCCGGAAACCGCGGACCTGCGCAATGTGGTGTCTGGCGATCCGGCCGCCGACGGCTCCGGTGAACTGACTCTGATTCGCGGCATCGAAGTCGGCCATATTTTCCAGTTGGGTTGCAAGTATTCCGAAGCGATGAATGCGGTGGTCATGGATGAAAACGGCCGCGGGATCCATCCGGCCATGGGCTGTTACGGCATTGGTGTTTCGCGCATCGTTGCGGCCGCCATCGAGCAGAATCATGACGACAACGGCATCATCTGGCCCGAGGCAATTGCCCCGTTTGATCTGGTCATCCTGCCGCTCAATGGCAAGAAATCACACCGGGTCCGCGAGTTATCCGAGCGCTTCTATACGGAACTGCGTTCGGCCGGACTTGATGTCCTGATGGACGACCGCAACCAGCGCCCAGGCGTCATGTTCGCCGACGCCGAACTGATCGGCATCCCCCACGCCCTTGTGATCGGCGACCGCGGCCTCGACAACGGCATTGTCGAGTATCGCCGCAGAGGCGGTGAGAACAGCGAGATCGCGATCGATGAGTTTGCGGCCTTTGCTCGCGCCGGGTTTGCCTGAAGGCCAGATATGGGCATCAGGAAAGGACGCTTTCCTGAGGCCCAGCGATGTCCGTCGGGGGTGCAACCCCGACCTACGCTTGAACGAAGCCCCTCGTATCCCGCCGCACCGCCGCACCGCCGCACCGCCCCACCGACGCACCGACGCACCGACGCACCGCCCCACCGACCTCAGTCGACGCTCTCCTCCACCACCGGCAAGCCCGCGTCGCGCACCCAGAGATCGCG
>JBLRWT010000223.1:0-4446 GCA_047921095.1 Wenzhouxiangella sp.
GCAGGCGAAGATCGGTCGCGACATGGGCCACGGTGTAGCCGACCTGGCGATTGGCCAGCAGGACAATCACGGCCTTCAGAGCGATCATGACAATGCCGAGCGTCAGCAGGGACATCACGGTCGGCTCCAGCCCCAGCCAGTTGACGACATCCAGCGCCACCCGCTCGGGCATGGAAGGGTCTTCCGCGGCGCCGGTTGCCAGGTTGAGCATGGACAACAGCAGGGACAGACCAAGCCCATCGAGAACGCCGGCGATGATCAGGGCGAACAGGGCCAGGGCGGTGCGCCAGGGATAGGCGCGGACAAAGGCGAGCAGCATGGCGGCGGCGCCGTCGGGCTTGTTCATCGGAATCCTCCCTGTCGCCACATTCGCCAGGCCAGCCCCCAGGCAGCCAGGCGGGGATGACGGCGCATGCGTTCCGTTGGTTCGATCCGGACGCCGCTGTGCCGTTCGACTTTCCAGACGATATAGTCGATACCATTGCTGAAGGTTCCGGCGGCCTTGAACAGCCGGGCGAGATTGAACAGCTTGCCGCTGACCCGCCTCAGTCGCCAGGCCAGCCCATTGACCAGCTGGGCAGGGCGGGTTATCAGCCCGCGATAATGGTCGGGGCCGACGGCTTCCAGCACGGGCTGTTCGGTGGCCAGTATGGCGGTCAGGCGACGCCAGTAGTCAGGATCATGTGCAATCAGCATGCGGGCATTATCAGGGGGTTCGGGGCGCAGTTCACAACGATATGTGGTGGTCAGCGCTGTAATCCAGAAATCATGAGCTGTCAGCGGGTCCGAAACCCGGGGCGCGATACGCTTGGCGAAGGTCCGGGCGCCGCAGGCCTGAATGGCCGCCAGGGCGGCCAATGTCTCGTTGCCGCCAAGGACCAGCTTCGTCGGCTGGCAAAAACGCGCCCAGAAATAGTGATCAGTCCGGCTTTTCATCCGGCGCTGAAACTGCTTCAGCGAGACCACGGCGTACTTGCAACGAACGACGCCGTCCGGGCCTTGTGCCTCCATGTAGAACACGTTGGGCGGCAGCAGCCAGTTGAACAGCGCCAGGCCACCGGCACCGTATGCCGCGCGGTAGCCGGAAACCACCACGAGCAGATCAACCAGCCCTTCTGTCACATCAGTCTTGCGGCGACAAGAGCCATAGAGAACGACCCCGGTCAGGGACTGGCCAAAGCGCTCAGCCAGTTTTTCGAGCAGGGGCGCCAGCCCGGCGGGAGTGGGTGCGCTGCCGAGGCTGTCGTGCATGAAGTCAGTCAGTTGATTCATGGATGCAGAAATCGGAACGCGGGGCCGGCACGGATGACCAGTTCTTCAAGCGGGTCCAGGTTCAACTCCTGTCCATCCAGGCACAGTTGTGCCAGACCGCGAATCCGGACTTCATCGGTGCAGCCACTCAGGTAACCTTGCTCGGGTGACATGGCGGCGTGATAGCGACCGCATAGCATCCGGTGGAGTCGCCGCCAGAAACCGGGCGCACCACGTCTGATGGCAGTCAAGCGCACCGGACCGCTGCCACGGTCTGCATACGGGTCAACCAACTCGCTGCGGTGATGGAGTGAAGTCAACAAAAGGAGACGGGTAGGGCCGCTGACTCTTCCCAGTTCTCCTGCGTCGATATCAAGTGACGGTGCCCGGAAGGAATGACGTCCAATCAATGCCAGTAATCCGAGTTGGAGCACGCGCCAGGCCGAAGACAGATGGCCCTGTCGCAACGGCCCGGTGCCGCCGGCACGATAGCTGTGACATTCTCGAATGACATGATCTACCAGCGCGCCGGCGATAAAGAAGCCGTGGCAATCAGGCTGGTTAGCCTGGCTCACTTTGAGGCTGTTTCGGGTCGTGGTCTGCAGTAACTCCGGGGTTTCGATTGCGAGCCGGAGGGTGTCGACAAGTTGATCGTGTGATCCGAGATCGCGTGCGGTGTAGTTGGTGCGGCCGCCAGCCAGCATCAGGATTCCGGGAAGCTTCTTGGCTGAATCGAATTTGGCCAGCGCAGTCACCGCGGCTTGAAGCGTTCCGTCTCCGCCGATGATGACAATGAGCCTGGCCTCATCCCGCAGTGCCGATGCAATGGCCGGCTCGATGTCGCAGGGGCCGGAAACCCGGCAAAGCTCGATATCGTGCTGTCGGGCGAGGGCCTCGACTCGCTCGAGTCGACCGTGAATGCTCATGCGAAAGCTGCGTGGATTGATCAGTATCGATACGCGTTTCGTGTCGTCCATCGCGGGATTGCTTGTCGTAAGGTCAGGGCGCACGGGCACAGGGGTTGAGGGGCAGAAACCAGCCGGGCATTCTAACCGACTGAATGCGTTCAGGCCTGTTCTCGCCAGGTCGGGATGGCCGAATCGCTGGGTGCGGTTTGGCTTGCCCTCTGGACCAGGCGCCAGACAACGGCGAAATAATTGCTGTGATTGGCTTGATGGTATGGCGAATCGGTGCCGAAGTGCTCGATCAGACGCCGATGCGCCTCGCCAAGGCTGTGATAGGGCAGGCCAGGGAAAAGGTGGTGGAGGGCGTGGTAGCGCAAGCCGACCGGGAACAGCCAGGTGGTCAACCAGGTCTGTCCAGTCAGGTTGATCGAATCCTGCAATTGAGCCAGGTGACTCATGGTGTCGCCGCGATTCGAATAACTGTGTGCTGCCAGATTGCGGACCCAGTTCAGGCCCAGGGTCCAGGTGTGCAGCATCCAGGCCATCAGCCAATGGATTGGTTCGACCGGACCGAGTGCCGTCATGGCGAGCCAGAAAACAATCCAGGCAAGGCACAACATCTCTACCGTTTTGAGGTGGCCCAGCTCACGTTCCGGAAACAGCTTTCGGTAGTAAGGATTGGAAGCATAGGCCGAAGCGTGTGTCAACACCCACTGGCGCAGCCTCGGGTTCAGCCACGACAAGGGGCCGACCAGCCCGAACCGACCAAGTGCCATCAGCGGCAGAATGGGAACTTGCAATAAATATCTCAGCGTCTCCTTCAGCGGGGCCGAAGCCAATGGCAGGTACTCGCCATCGCGAACAGTCCCGAAGTGAGCACGACTGTGGTGTTCGATGTGATTGCGATAAAGAACCCATGGCATCAGTAGCGGTATACCAATCAGGCTGTTCCAGGTGCGCTTGAACCAGACCATCTCGCGCCGGCCCATGTGGATGATTTCATGCATGAACGTGCCAGCGCGGTAAAAGGCGATACCGGCGACCAGGAAGCCTACGATCTGCCAGGCTGAAAACGCTGGCGCAATAAAAAATATTACGGTGGCCACCCAGGCAACCAGGGCGCTCGACAGCAGGTCCGCCCAGTAAAGAACGGGGCGGCGAACGAACAGGTCCTGGACGACACGATGCGCCCGGGCAATCCACTCGCGTTCAGTACGGTTCTGGTCTGGTGCGGTCATTTAGGCGGGAAAGCTTTGTAGATGCGTGCAATTATAAAGGTTTTCGCCCCGGTCGAGCCGGTCAGGACGACATGCTCCAATGTTGCCCGATTGATAAACGAGGACATGGCGAGACATGACCGGCTTCACAGAAGCGATAAAATGCAGTAGGGTTAGAAAAACGGGAGTCTTCAATGGAAGGGGTTCAATAATAATGATCAGAATACTTATCGTCGAAGACCACGATCTCGTAAGAACCGGCTTGCGCAATATCCTCGCCGGTGCGAGTGACATCGAAGTGGTCGGGGAGGCGGCCAGTGGTGAAGAGGCGATGCGATTGTCGCGTGATCTGTCTCCAGACATCATCCTGATGGATGTGGAGTTGCCGGGGCTTTCGGGCCTGGAAACCACCGAACGCATTCTCAGGGTCCAGCCCGACATCCGGGTTGTGGTTCTGACCGCGCACAGTGAGCCGCCGCTACCGGCGCGGCTGCTCGATATCGGCGCATCCGGTTACCTGACCAAGGCCTGCGATGCGAAGGACTTGATCAGCGCTGTTCGCGCCGTAGCTCGCGGTGAACGCTATATTGGCGCCGAGATCGCTCAGCAGTTGGCTCTGTCGTTGCTCCCGGGTACGCCCCAATCGCCATTCCAGAACCTGACAGCCCGCGAACTCGAAGTCGCACTCATGCTGACCCAAGGCATGAAAATGCCGGTGATCGCCGGTGTGATCAACGTCAGCCCCAAGACCGTGGCCACCCATAAATACAAGGTCTACGAGAAAGTCGGCGTTACCAGCGAAGTGGAACTGCTCCGACTGGCGCTCCGATACGGCTTGGTGAAACCCGAACCCCAATAACCAGTCGAAGGGTTTGACAGCCTCGAAAATGCAGTCTATTATGCGCGGCTGGATCTGGGGCCATAGCTCAGCTGGGAGAGCGCTACAATGGCATTGTAGAGGTCGGCGGTTCGATCCCGCCTGGCTCCACCAAATAGCTGCATCAAAGAATATCCTGGGCAACACGTACACGCTTCAAGAAGGTTTAAGTCCCCTTCGTCTAGAGGCCCAGGAC
>JBLRWT010000224.1:0-4137 GCA_047921095.1 Wenzhouxiangella sp.
GGGCCCGACCAGACGGCCCACCGGCAGACCGGCCGGAAGGTCGGGGTCGGCAAGCAGGTGTTCGACCCCGGCCCCCAGCGATGTCACCGCCTGAAGCGCGGGCAGGGAAGTCAACAGACCCTGTGGATGCCGCCACACCGCGAAATCGATCTCGGTCGGATCGCCCATGTCGGGAAACGTCCTGACATCCAGACCCGGCGCCAGACCCCGTAGTCGATGGCTCAAATCAGAAGTATCACGGTCGGGAACGGCGATCAGTATGGCCAAGGGGTTTTTCTCTATTTTTGGGACCGAGACAGGATGACAGATCGAGGCGACCAACCGCGAAGAAAGTCAAAGTCAAAAGCGGTTTAAACGCGAAGACGCAAAGACGCTAAGAGGGAAAAGATCAAAGGCAAAAGCGAGGGCGACTAAACCCCGAAGTGCGAGCAGAAAGCTTTTAGCTCCATAACGCTTTTAAAGCTCTTCTTCGCGTCTTTGCGTCTTCGCGTTTCAAAGGTTTTGTTCTTCTATCACGAAAATGGCCCGCTGGTCGAACCAGCGGGCCATTGGGTAATCCTGGAACTTGCTGCGATCAGGCTCTGACGCGGCGGGTCAGCTTTTCCTTGATCCGGGCAGCCTTGCCTTCGAGGTCGCGCAGGTAGAACAGCTTGGCGCGACGGACACGGCCACGACGCTTGATCGTGATCGACTCGATCAGCTGACTGTAAGTCTGGAATACACGCTCGACGCCGGTGCCGTGGGAAATCTTGCGCACGGTGAAGGCGGAATTGACGCCGCGGTTCTTGCGAGCAATGACAACCCCTTCAAAAGCCTGCAAGCGCTGGCGCTCACCCTCACGCACCCAGATATTGACCACAACGGTATCGCCGGAGGCGAAGTCCGGAATTTCCCGCTCGATCTGTTCCTTGTTGATTTCGTCTATGATGTTCATTGCTTGCTGGTTCCCGATGTTCTTGAATTTCCCGCAAACTTCCGCGGTACACAATCCTGCAATTTTAACCTGTTTTACTGCTCTTTGGCAGCCCCTGAAGTGAAAATTCTTCAGGATGTGCGTCCAGGGCAGCTTTGTCTTCCTGCGTCAATTCCCTGCCGACCAGCAAATCCGGTCGCAGTCGCCTGGTGCGATGCAGCGCCTGGGCACGCCGCCAGCGAGCGATCCGCGCATGGTCACCGCTGATCAGGACTTCCGGCACCGGCATGCTGCGCCACTGGTCAGGGCGGGTGAAGTGCGGGCAATCAAGCAAGCCGTCGGCGAAGGAGTCTTCGGCCGCCGACTGATCGTGTCCCAGAACGCCGGGAACCTGGCGCACGACGGCATCGATCAGAACAGCGGCGGCAGGTTCGCCACCGGACAGCACGTAATCGCCCACCGACCACTCTTCGTCAATGACCGAATCCAGGACCCTCTGATCAATACCTTCGTAGCGGCCACAGACAAGAATCAAGCGCTCGCGGGCAGCCAACTCGAGGACACCGGCCTGATCAAGTCGCCGGCCCTGTGGGCTCAAACACGCCACCGGGGCATCAACAGAGGCCGCGCGAGCCGCCTCGATGGTCTTTGCCAGCGGCTCTGGTCGCATGACCATTCCTGGCCCCCCACCATAGGGCCGATCATCAACGCTGCGATGTGGGTCGGAGGTGTAGTCACGCGGATTCCAGCAGTGCAGTTCAACCAGGCTGTTCGCCATTGCCCGACCGGTCAGCCCAAGCTGCTTGAGCCCGTCAATCCACTCGGGAAAGAGGGTAACAACATCAATCCGGCGTGGCATCGGGCTTGTCCTCCACCCAATCCAGCGGCCAGTCAACCGTGATCGTACCGGCGGCCAGGTCGACTGACTTGACGTAGCGGTCCTTGACATAAGGGATCAGGACGCTGCCCTGGTCGTTGCCCTGGGGAGCTACATCAAGGACATCGTTGGCGCCGGTCGCCAGGATGCGCTGGACCTTGCCGTAGGAATGCCCTTCGAGGTTGTTGACTTCCAGGCCGACAAGATCAGACCAGTAGTACTGGCCACGCTCTGGCTTGGGAAGGGATGCGCGGGGAACATGAATTTCCCGCTCGAACAAGGTCATGGCCTGATCGGTGGTATCGACGCCGCGCAGGCGGGCAACGAGGCGCGGGCCCTGTTGCCGCCATTGCTCGACGACAATCTCGGCGTCTTCCGGCCCTGACAACAGCCAGGGCTGATAGTCGAAAATCGCCGTCGCCGGCTCGGTAAAGGAGAAGACCTTTACCCAGCCTTGCGTGCCCCAGACGCCATTGATGCGGCCGACAAGGACCGTTTCAGCGGCGCCCGGTGCGGACATCAGGCGCTTTGGGTCTGGGCCTTGCGCGCTTCTGTAACCAGGTGGCTGACGCGCTCGCTCATTTGCGCGCCCTGTCCAACCCAATGGTCGACCCGGTCGGTATCAACGCGCAGACGCTCGTCCTGACCACGGGCTACCGGGTTGAAAAACCCCAGGCGCTCGATATTGCGGCCGTCACGACGATTGCGGCTGTCGGTAACGATGATGTGGTAGAAGGGCTGCTTTTTGGCACCACCCCGGCTCAAACGAATCTTGACCATGTTGTCTCCATGAATGCGGCTCGGAACCTGTTGAAGGCGCCTCACCAAACGCTGTTTCGGCTAACCGGCAATTGTACCGTTGATTGGAGCTAAAGGGAAGGTGCTTCATGCACCTCCGCTCCGCCTGATTCCCAGCGCGGATCATGGGCGGCCTCGACCGAATCGGTCGAACGATCCCACATGACCCCGTGCATGTTGCCCCAGGGGCGAGCGCGCGTGGTGACCTCGTGGCCCAGCGCTTCCAGAGCCTCGATTTGTTCAGGCTCCAGCGTGTTGCGCTCCAATGAGATTTCGTCGGGCTGGTACTGGTGGTGAAAGCGCGGCATGCTGACCCAGGACTCTGGCCCGTTGCCATCAATGAAGTCCAGTACGCCCAGCAGAACCATGGTGATGATGCGCGCACCGCCAGGCGTGCCGATGATAGCCACGCGCTCATCACTCTTGACGATCGTTGGGCTCATGGATGAAAGCATCCGCTTGTTGGGCTCGATGGCGTTTGCAGCAAAGCCGATCAGGCCATAGACATTGGGCTCGCCCGGTGCGGCGGCGAAGTCATCCATTTCGTTGTTCAGCAACACGCCGGTGCCAGGCGCTACGAAGGCGGCGCCGTAGGGAAGATTGACGGTCAGGGTGGCCGAAACCATGTTGCCCTGGGCATCGAGCAGGGAGAAATGGGTGGTGTTGTCACCCTCCAGCACCAGCGCAGGATCGGCCGCAAGACTAGCCGAGGGCGTTGCACGATCCATGCGAATGCCTGCCCTGAGCCCGGCGGCATAATGCGGGCTGAGCAGCATCTGCTCGGGGATCTCGACAAAATCCGGATCGCCCAGGTACAGGGCGCGGTCACGGTAGGCACGGCGCATGGCCTCGGACAAAAGGTGAACGCGCTCGGCACGATCCATGGCACCGACATCATAAGGGTCGATGATATTCAGAATTTGGGCAATGGCGATGCCTCCCGACGAGGGCGGCGAGGCCGTGATCAGTTCGTAATCGCGGTAGCGCGTCCGGATCGGGTCGCGCTCGGCAATTTCGTAGGAAGCCAGATCCTCGAGAGTCCAGATGCCACCGGCCGCGCGTGCGCCCTCGACCAGCTTTTCAGCCACCTCGCCACGATAGAACCCATCGGTCCCCTGCTCTGCCAGCGCTCTCAGGGTATTGGCAAGATCGGGCTGACGAAGGATCTGGCCGATTTCGGGGATTTCATTGCCAGGCATGAAGATCTCTGCGGTTTCCGGCCAGCGCTCCATGACATGGCCGCGAAAGGCCAGTAATGTTTGAAACTTCTGGTCAACCGGAAAACCCTGCTCGGCCAACTCGATCGCAGGCGCCAGCAATCGGGCCAGCGGCATGGTGCCATAACTTTCTGCCAGGTGAGCCCACGCTGCTGGCGCGCCGGGAATGCCGGCCGCCAGCGGTCCGTTGGTGGCCAGATCACGATCGACTTCGCCGTCATCGTCCAGAAACATGTCGCGATGGGCCTGGCCGGGCGCGGTTTCCCGACCATCGATCATGATCGAGAAATCATCTTCGGCCCGATGCAGCAGCCAGAAGCCACCGCCACCGA
>JBLRWT010000224.1:4147-4432 GCA_047921095.1 Wenzhouxiangella sp.
TGCCTGACGAGGCAGGCTCGACCACGGCCAGCGCGGCGGAAACGGCCACGGCAGCATCGAACGCATTGCCGCCTTCCTGCATGACCTGGATGCCTGCACGCGTGGCCAGTTCATGGGCACTTGAAACGGCGATCTTTCCCGGCCCGGCGGCCTCTGTATGTGAGAACAGGATCAACAGCAACAGTCCCACTAGCGGGCCAGTCAGAAACTTTCCAGTCAGATTGTTCATCGCAGATGTACTCCTCGTTATCCGGCTGCCTGGCCGCCAAAATGTTCTCGCAATGC
>JBLRWT010000225.1:0-4406 GCA_047921095.1 Wenzhouxiangella sp.
CCCGGTTGCGGCCGATCAACTGCTGGCGGTAGATGCCGATATTGGTCCGGCCCAGGCGCTGATTGTGGGTCAGCACCAGCCCCAGCGTGATCAGCCTTCCGGCATCCCCGGGCCAGCATTGCTGAAGCGGCAGGGCCTCCAGATCGACATCAGGACCCTCGGCGACGTATCCCCAGTCCGGTTCCCCGCGCACCCGGTGCGGTGCGGTCAGCGCAATCTGGGCCAGTTCCGGCCAGTCGCGCAAGCCCTCGCGCAGGCTGCCGGGCAGGCGCGGCTGGTGCAGCCGGGCGAGCAACCGGCCCAGTTCGTCCAGCGAACTCAACGCCCGTCCGGCCAGCACCGCCTCGATCCTGCGACGATGACCGAACAGGTTGAGCAGCAGCGGCATGCGGCCGCCGACCGGGTTTTCCAGCAGCAGCGCCGGCCCCGAACCCGCCTGCACCTGGCGCGCCAGCGCGGTTGCCTCCAGCACCGGATCGACCGGCTCGGCCACGCGTGCCAGCTCGCCGGTTCGCTCAAGTGCCGTGAGAAACGAGTTCAGATCCGAATAGGGCATGCCCGGTCCGCGCCGTCAGAAACGAGCAGTCTAGGATGGTGCGGCAATCGATTCGTTGCGATGGATCAAGGTCCGCGTTCGCTGCCCGCCCGCCCCGAAAAACTCAAAGCCCGCCAAGCGCGGCGCGAACCCGCACCGGCGCTGTTCGAGCATGGCTGAAGGGGTGTTGAGCTGGAATCAGCCGGGACAATGTCTGGCGCAGGCGACTCAATTGCGGTAGCGTACGGGACAGTTGTTTCTCAGGATGTAGAGCGGGCGTGGCACTCCACCCTCAATTCCCGAAATCTCCGTTCGAAATTCCGGACCCGGACCAGCGCTGGTTTCCGGCCGACGAAGCTCTGCGTGAAACCGCCTACGAAAAACTTTTGCCGCCGCTGGTGGCCAAAGTCCGGTCTGAAGTCAGTGCCTGGCGCGCGGCGGGCTATCCCGATTGCTCGGATACTTCTCGTGCCTTGCTGGAGTGGTGGTTCGGTCGAAACCACCAGCTTGAGGCCGCCGACGGCACGCTGGTCCCGTTTGCCTACTACTTCGCTCAGCGTGAGGCGGTCGAAAGCCTGGTCTGGCTCTACGACGTCAAGGGGGCTCGTGACAAGTTCGATTTGCTGCGCTTCGATAGTTCAGGCGCGGTCTCGTCCGGAATGTTTCCGGAGGACTGGCCGCGCTACGTGTGCAAGATGGCCACAGGCTCGGGCAAGACCAAGGTGATGTCGCTGTTGATCGCCTGGTGCTATTTCCACAAGCTCTACGAACCGGAATCGACGCTGGCACGCAATATTCTGCTGATCGCGCCGAACATTATCGTGCTCGATCGGCTGCGCGCCGATTTCGACGGCCTGCGCATTTTCTTCAATGACCCGGTGTTGCCGGCCAACGGACATGCCGGGCGGAACTGGCGTGACGATTTCCAGGTCACCTTGCATATCCAGGATGATGTTCGCGTAGTGCGACCGGTCGGTAATCTGTTTCTGACCAACATTCATCGTGTATATCTGGGCGATGTTCGTGAGCCATCTCTGGAAGACGACGACTTGCGTGACTACTTCCTCGCGCCGTTCGGGCCGAAGCCGGTGGGCAAGACCACCGACAGTAATGTCGATCTTGGCGAGATCGTGCGCGAGATCGACGAGCTGGCCGTGTTCAACGACGAAGCGCACCACGTTCATGACGAACGCATGGCTTGGTTCCAGAGCATTCGAGACATTCACCATCGCATGCTGCAGAAAGACATGCGCCTGTCCCTGCAGGTCGATGTGACCGCAACGCCCAAGCACAATAACGGGGCAATTTTCGTCCAGACCGTATCGGACTACCCCCTGGTCGAGGCGATTCACCAGAACGTGGTCAAGCATCCGACCCTGCCGGATGCAGCCAGCCTGGCGCGCCTGACCGAGCACAAGAGCGCGATTTTTACCGAGCGCTATGCCGACTACCTGCACCTGGGCGTCGAGGAGTGGAGGCAAAGCTATGCCGAACACGAAAAACTCGGCAAGAAGGCCGTGCTGTTCGTGATGGTCGACGACACGCGCAACTGCGATGAAGTTGGCGAATATCTGCAGAAAATTGCCCCGGAGCTGCAAGACGCTGTGCTGGTGATCCACACCAAGAAAAACGGCGAGATTTCGGAAGCCGCCAGCGGCAAGAAGAAAGAAGAACTGGAGGAGCTGCGCAAGGCTTCCAACGAGATCGACGGCTGGGGTAGCAAATACAAGGCCATCGTTTCGGTGCTGATGCTCAAGGAAGGCTGGGATGTCAAGAATGTGACCACCATTGTTGGTCTGCGCGCCTATAGCGCCAAAAGCAATATCCTGCCGGAACAGACGCTGGGCCGCGGATTGCGGCGAATGTATTTCGGCAGCGACCAGCCCGAATATGTCTCGGTGATCGGAACCGACGCGTTTGTTGATTTTGTCGAATCGATCAAGACCGAGGGCGTGGAATTCGAGCGCAAAGCCATGGGGCTGGGCGGAGAGCGCAAGGACTCGCTGGTCGTTGAAGTCGAGCGCGACAATCCGGAAAAGGACCCGGATCGGCTCGATATCGCGCTGCCGAAGCTTTCGCGTCGCTACGATCGCGAGTTTCAGGACCTGGCCCTGCTCGACCCGGCCGCCTTCTACAACGCCAAGCTTCCAGTCAAGCCGTTCACGCCCGAAGAAACACGCGAAATCGTGTTCAAGCGGATTCTCGACGGTGAGATCCATCACAAGGTAGAGCTGGACGGCCTGGGGCCGATCGACTATCGCCCGGTGGTGGCATTCTTCGCCCGCGAAATGATCCGGGAAATGCACTTGGTCGGCGGCTACGACCTGCTGTATCCACGGGTCCGCGATTTCTTGCGCGATCATTTGTTCGAAGCCGGAAAGGTAGACCTTGACGATCCGGTGATACTGCGCAACCTGGCCGAGCCGGAAGTCGGCAAGGTGGTGTTCGATACCTTCAAAAAAGCGATCAACGATCTGACCGTACGCGAGCAGGGCGCCGTCCGGGTCGACGGCACGATCCAGCTCAGTCAGACCCGGCCGTTCCGCACCCAGCACCGCGAGTTCCTGCCCTCGGATCGATGCATTTTCAACAAAATCGTCGGTGAGCCGGTCGGCGGCGGTTTCGAACTGGAGTTCGCCGCGTTCCTTGATCAAGCAGACGGTGTGGCGGCGTTCGCCAAGAACTACCAGGCCATCGGCTTCAGGATCGACTACGTCAAGGCCGGTGGCGACCTTTCCACCTACACGCCGGATTTCCTGGTCAAGGACTCCAGCGGCAAGGTCTGGATCATCGAAACCAAGGGCCGCGAGGAGATCGACCTGCCGGCCAAAATGGCGCGTTTACGACAATGGTGCATCGATGCCACCGAGGCCAGCCGGGCCGAGGGCGGCCCGGAATATGGCTTTGTCTATGTAGATCAGCAAGGATTCAATCGCAATCGGCCCGATGACCTGGCAGGGCTGTTGACGGCCTTTCGCGAATTTCAGGAATGAAGTATTTTTCTCATAAACCAAAAGAAAATATTCCGATGAAAACGACACTGGAATTGCCCGATGACCTGATGCGTCAGATCAAGGTTCGTGCTGCGACCACCGATTGCAAGCTGAAGGATATGTTCGAAGAACTGCTTCGACGTGGGCTGGAGGCTGCGGAGGCCGGGCAGCCCGACAGTCCGTTGCAAGGATTGAAAGACCGCCTGCGGTTCCACCCGGACGGAACCGTGACCAATCCCGACGGAATCGACGACCCGGAATTCTTCAAAGCACTTGACGAGATCCGCGCCGAAAGCCGGCGGGAGGTCCCGCGCGATCCTTTTGCCGGGGATTCGTCGGTCTGATGCGGTTGCTCGATACCAATATCCTGAGCAAGATTGTCCGGTACCGCGCAGGCCGGGGGCTGGTCATGGTCACGCGCAACATCCGGCACTTCGAGCTGGTCTCCGGCCTGAAACTTGAAAACTGGTTTGATCCGGAATCGCCATGAGCAAATCAAGAACCAACAGCTACGAACTCTCCGATGCGGAGAAGCGGGATTTGACCCAGCTGATCCAGGCCGGCAAGCCGTTGCCGGAAAAATATCGCTTCATCCTGTTTGAAGACAAGCGCGAGGTCGAGCTGGTATGGAACGGAAAGTCAGGCGAGGTGTGCACCGCGGTGTTGCCGTTCCAAACCCTGGAACATGTCGACGAGCCGCGCGATGAAACCCGGGTGGCTGGCGACCAGGGCGAGCTGTTCGACTATCGCGGTCGTCAGACGCAGGGCTGGACCAACAAGTTGATCTGGGGCGACAACAAGCTGATTCTCTCCAGCCTCAAGTCCGGCGCGCTCCGGCAACAGATCGAGGAAGCCGGTGGGCTGAAGCTCATCTACAT
>JBLRWT010000226.1:0-4403 GCA_047921095.1 Wenzhouxiangella sp.
TCCGTGGACCCAGGGACGACCGTGGGGTCATTCACGGCAGCATCGATTCGATATCCGAGGCTGCAGTGGGATAAGCGAACGTGGCATCACGAAAGGCATCCGCAGTGAGGCCGCTACGAATTGCAAAGCCAAACAGATTGATCACCTCGCTGGCCTCCGGACCGATCAAGTGAGCGCCAAGGACCCTCCCGCTGCCCTCTTCGGTCAGGATCTTGTAGGCATAGCACGACTCGTTGACGCGCCGGGCGGTAAACCATCCGGGTACGCTTTCGTGCTTGACTTTGAAGCGCAGGCCCCGCTGCCTGGCCTCGGCCTCGAGCAAACCCACGCGTGCCAACGACGGCAGGGTAAACACGACGCTGGGGATGCCGGTGTAGTCGACCGTCGCGCCCTTGTTGTTGAGCAGGTTATCGATCACCGCGTGGGCTTCCAGCGCGGCTACCGGCGTCAGCGGCAGCGGCCCGCCGGCTGCATCGCCGGCGGCGTAGACCGAGGCGTTGGAGATGCTGCGGAAATGCTTGTCCAGCTTCAACTTGCTTTGAGTGTGAGCGATGTTGGCCGCGTCCAGGTCCAGCGCTTGCAGTGCCGGTTTGCGCCCGCCGCTGTGGATGGCCAGATCGGTTTCGATGACGACACGCCCGTCCGGACCTTCGGCTTCAACCTCGAAGCCGGTGCCGGTCTTGCGCACCGCCTTGACCTCGTGGCCGAGCCTGATATCCACCCCCAGCGCGCGGGTGCGCTCTATCAGCAGGGCGACAAGGTCCGGATCGAAACCAGCCAGCGGCTGCTCGCCGCGGTTGATCACGGTGACATCGACGCCGGCGTGCGCGGCGATATGCGCGAACTCGAAGCCGATGTAACCGCCACCGACAAGCACCAGCCGTTCGGGAAGTGTTTCCAGCGCAAGGAAGTCGTCGCTCAGTGCAAGAAGCTCGAAACCCTCGATCGGCAGGGCGACCGGCTCGGCCCCGGCAGCAATCACGATGTGCCTCGCCTCCAGCGTTCTGCCTTCCACGGCTATGCTGTTGGGGCTGGTAAAGCGCGCGCGACCGTGGAAAGCCTCGATACCTTGCCTGGCATACGCCTGCTCGCGATGCTCCGGTACCGGGTCGGTGAAACTGCGTTTATGCCGTTGCAGTGCCGTCCAGTCGACCGAAACGTTGCCCACCACCCCCTTGCCGGCCATGCGAGTGACGCCTTCGATCACCTCGGTGGCGGCGATCAGCATCTTCTTCGGGTCGCAACCGCGCAGCGCACAGGTGCCGCCGAACGGTCGATGGTCGATCACGGCCACCGTCCAGCCGGCCTTGCGGCAGTTGAAGGCAGTGACGTTGGCGGCGGTGCCGCTGCCAATCACGATCAGGTCATACGTTTTATCGCTCATCTGTACTGTCCTACGTTTACCCCGGCATCGCCGGCCAGCCTCGCAATCGGGCAGGCCTCAATTTTCCCCCGAAACGTTATTTCACCCGGCACAGCAGGACAATTGCTTTACATCCTTGGTAAAGGTCTGTGCCGCCAGTTTGAGCCCCTCCACCATCGTCAGGTAGGGGAACAACAGACCGGCCAGGTCGTTGACCGTCATTTGCTGATGAATGGCCAGCGAGGCGGTCTGGATCAGCTCCCCGGCATGGGACGCTACGGCCTGCACGCCGATCAACCGGTTCGAACCGACCTCGGCCACCAGCTTGATGAAGCCGCGGGTGTCGAAATTGGCCAGGGCCCGGGGCACGTTCTCCAGATCCAGCGTGCGGGTATCGACATCGATCCCGTCAAGCCTTGCTTCGGCTTCGGACAAGCCGGTGGTCGCGACCTGCGGGTCGGTAAAGACCACCGCGGGCATGGCGCGCAGATCGAGTGCGGCATCACCGCCATTCATGTTGATGGCGGCCCGGGTGCCCGCGGCCGCGGCCACGTAGACGAACTGCGGCTGGTTGGTGCAGTCGCCAACGGCATAGATGCCGGGGATGCTGGTTTGCATGTGACCATCGACGCGCACCGCGCCGTTTCCTTCGGTCTCCACGCCGATGGTTTCCAGGCCGAGCGTGTCGGTGTTGGGCGCCCGACCGGTGGCGACCAGCAGGCGATCGGCCTTGAGCGTGCCTTGCCTGGTCGCAAGCTGGAATTCATCATCCAGATGATCGACCTGACTGGCCTCGGTGCATTCAAGCACTTCGATGCCTTCGTCGCGGAAGACTTTGGCCAGTTGTTCGCCGATGGCCGGGTCCTCGCGGACGAACAGCGTGCTTCGGGCCAGAATCGTGACCCTGCTGCCCAGACGTGCAAAGGCCTGGGCCAGCTCGACCGCAACCACTGACGAGCCGATCACGGCCAGGCGCTCCGGGATCGTTTCACTCTCCAGCGCCTCGGTGGACGTCCAGTACGGCGTGTCCGCCAGGCCCGGGATCGGCGGCATCGCGGGATGGGCGCCGGTGGCGATCAGGCAGCGATCAAATGTCAGGCGCTGCTGGGCGCCGGCTTCCGTTTCAATTGCCAGCGTGCGCCCGTCGACAAAGTGCGCCTGGCCGCGGATCAGCGTAATCGCCTCGTGCGAGTCCAGAATGGACTGGTACTTGGATTGGCGCAGTTCCTCCACCCTGGCCTGCTGCTGGGCGAAAAGGCTCTTGCGATCGATCCGGGGCGGCGTGGCGGAGATGCCGCAATCAAAGGGGCTGCCTGATCGCACATGGGCTACCTGGGCGGCCTGGATCATGATTTTGGACGGCACGCAGCCAATGTTGACGCAGGTGCCACCGAGCGTGCCGCGTTCGATCATGGTCACCCGGGCGCCTTCTTCGGCCGCGCGAATTGCGGCCGAGAAGGCGCCACTGCCACTGCCCATGATGGCGACATGCAGCCGGTCATCGTTGACCGGGGCATTGTTTTCAGTCTCAGTCCCGCAGCAATCGGCCTGACTGACATCATTCATGATCATGCTCCGTCAGGTGCGCGCTGAAACCGGCACTTTCTATCGCGGCAATCATCGCAGCAATCAGGGTGTCGGTATCGGTACGTGACGGGTCGAAAATGGCGTGTGCCTGTTTGGTCTTGAGGTCCGCCTCGGCCTCAAGGACACCATCGACATTGCTCAATGCTCGCTTGACCGTGATCGGACACATCGGGCAATCCATGCCGGGTACGGAAAACACGGCTTCGTGCCGCTCGGAGGTGGCCTGGGCTTCGCTGCCCGACTGGGTCGTATTGCCATCATACGGGGCGGCAGACGGTGGCTCGCTGCAACCGGCCAGCAGGCCGAGCCCCAGAACAACAGTAGCCGCCAGAGTTCCCAATCGGATTGCATTCGAGTAACGGGTCGTGGACATGATCTTGAACTCCTTCAGAAATTGAAACAGGCTTGATTCAGCTCAACAGGGCACCGAGCAGATGCGGGCCGACTGCCGACAGCGCCACCAGGCCGGCAATCACCCAGAACAGCACCCGATAGGCGCGTTTGACCGTGGGTACGGCGCAGACCTCGCCTTCGGCGCATTCGGCCTGCGTTCGGTAAAGGCGCCGCCAGGCGAAGAACAGAGCGACTGCGGCGGCACCGATGAATATCCAGCGATAAGGATATAGCGCATGCAGGTTGGCCAGCCACGCCCCGCCCAGTCCCAACATTACCAGCACGAAAGGTAGTATGCAGCAGGCCGAGGCGATCACCGCGCCCAGCCCGCCCAAGGCCAGAAGACCCTTTTCGTTGGCGCTGGAGCCGGGCTCAGCCGGAGCGGGCTCCACGGATGAGTTCATGGAATCGGTCATTTGCCTAAACTCCTTGCGGGTCGATATTGGTGAGAAGCATAGGGCCGTACCTTGGTACGGCGTCAACCCTTGCAGCGCAATCGTAAGAGTTCGTCGGCCGCCCGACTGTCAGTGCTACTCTATATCCGTACCCAGATACGGGAGTGAGACATCACCATGGCCGAAAATGACAGGCAGCTCACCATCGGCGCGCTGGCCGAGGCGGTCGGGGTCGGCGTTGAAACCATTCGCTACTATCAGCGTCGCGGGCTGGTGCACGAGCCCCAACGCGCCTATGGGCGGATCCGCCGTTATGGGCTGAACGACATGGCCCGGCTGAACTTCATACGATCCGCAAAAGAACTGGGATTCAGCCTGGACGAGATCGCCGAATTGTTGCAACTCGACGACGGCACGGACTGCGAGGAGGCCCGCTCGCTTGCCGAACAGAAGCTGGTTGATATCCGGCAGAAAATTGCCGAACTGAGGCGCATAGAGCGCGTTCTGTCTGAACTGGTTCGTGAGTGCCAACGGAAAAAGGGTCCCATTCATTGCCCGCTGATCATGTCGTTACGTGAACGATCCGCGGAAAGCGAGATCGACGAATAAGAGCGGCTGTCCACAGCGACACGGTGGCCCCTTTCCTGAGGAAAGGGGCAGTGGGG
>JBLRWT010000227.1:0-4399 GCA_047921095.1 Wenzhouxiangella sp.
CGCGCGCTTGATCTGGCCTATCGACATGGCCGGGTCATGGCGGCCGAGGTGCTCGAGTACGGCGTCGATTTAAGCTGGGCGCCGGTGCTTGATCTGGACCGTGGGAGCGTGGTGATCGGGGATCGGGCCATGTCCGACGATCCCGAAGCCGTGTGCGAACTGGCCGCCCATTACATGGCCGGCATGGCCGATGCGGGCATGGCAGCCTGCGCCAAGCATTTTCCGGGTCACGGTTCGGTAGTGGCGGATTCACACACCGAAATCGTGACCGACAGCCGGCCCTGGGACGCCCTGGTTGATGACATTCAGCCTTTTGCCCGGCTTGCCGACAAGTTTCAGGCCGTTATGATGGCACACGTGTGCTATCCGGCGCTTGATGCCCGACCAGCCGGATTTTCGGATTTGTGGATCGGTGCGCACCTGAGGCGCGAATTGGGTTTTGATGGTCTGGTGGTTTCGGATGATCTGGACATGGTGGGTGCGACGACCGCGGGTGATCTCGGTGGCCGGCTTGACCAGGCGTTTGCCGCAGGCTGCGATCTGGCCCTTGTTTGCAAACCATCTTCAGCCCGGCAGGTGCTGGCAACGGCCGAAAGATTGCCGATACCCGACGAGCGGGCGATCAGCAGGTTGTATGGAAGGCCAATGGCCAGTCTCGAGGAACAGTTGACGGTACCCGAATTTCGGGCCTGGCGCGAATCCCTGGCGATGCTTTGCCAATAGAAAGACTTTGACGCCACGCTCACAACGATAGTGAACAAGCAATGACTGAAATTCTTGACAATATCAGCGGAGCAATCGGGCTGCCTGGGTGGGTCGTTCAGGCTTTTCTGATCATCCTGGCAGCCCTGCTGCTGGAGTTTTTCTACCGCATCTTCGTCAATCATCTGGAAAGGATTGCGTCGAAAACATCCCACCTGTGGGATGACGCCGTGGTTTATGCCGGCAAGCGGCCCATTTCGCTGCTGATCTGGTGGCAGGGCATCGTGATGGCGGCCCGGGTCATCGAGCCGCACAGCGAGGCAGTGGGCTTCAGCCCGGGGTTTCTCGCCGGTGGCCAGCAGCTTGGTCTGGTCGTGGCTGCGACCTGGTTCGGGTTTCGTCTGGTCACGGGGTTCGAGAAGGCTTTTGTTGACGAGAGGCGCAAGCGCAACGTCGATGTCGACATCACTACGGTCAGCGTGCTCGGCCGCATCGTCCGCATTGCGGTCATCCTGACCGGGGCGCTGACCATGCTCAGCATCCTGAATATTCCGATTTCAGGATTTTTGGCCGCAGGCGGGGTAGGCGGCATCGCGGTGGGTCTGGCGGCGCGCGACCTGCTGGCCAATTTCTTTGGCGGCTTCATGGTCTTCATGGACCGGCCCTTTTCGGTTGGTGACTGGGTGCGCTCGCCCGACCGGTCGATCGAGGGGACGGTCGAAAGCATTGGCTGGCGCATGACGACCATCCGCAAGTTCGACCGTCGACCCATGTACGTGCCCAACGCGACCTTTACTACAATTACCGTTGAAAATCCCTCGCGCATGACCCACCGTCGGATTTTCGATCATATCGGCATTCGCTACGATGATCAGGGCGTCATTCGCGCCGTTGTCGACGGCATTCGCGAATTGATTCAGTCGCATGAGGAAATCGCAACTGACCAGATCATCATGGTCCATTTTGATGTATTCGGGCCGCACTCCCTGGACATCATGATCTACTGCTTCACCAAGACCACGAACTGGGCCGAGTACCACCGCGTTCGTGAGGACGTCTTGTTGAAAGTTGCCGATGTCATTGCTGAGCATGGCGCTGAGATTGCATTCCCGACGCGCACGCTGAAGTTGGAAAACGTGGAGCAGATGGCGCGTCAGCAAAGTGGGGAGCTTGCCAATGAGTCGGGGTGATCAATGGCCGGAGCACTGGCCAACCGGCGCCGAGCGGATCGTTGATGCCGCCACCATCAGTCGTGCGCTGGACGACCAGGCCAAGCGATTAGAGCAACGCATCGCAGACCATGACCGGGTGACCCTGATGGTGTTGATGAACGGCGGCATGTATCCGGCCATTGAACTGAGCCGGCGCCTGAAACGGCCCATTCTGATCGACCACCTGCATGCGACCCGCTATCGCGGCAAGACCAGCGGCGGTGCGCTCAAGTGGGGGCGGTGGCCGGACCGGGTCGACGGCACCATCGTGCTGGTGGACGACATATTTGATGAAGGCTACACGATGCAGGCTGTTCGGGACCGTTTGCTTCAAGAGGGGGCTGGCAATGTCATTTCAATCGCGCTGACCGTCAAGCAGCACGATCGCGGTTTGTCCAGAGACTGGATTGACGATGCAGCCTTGAGTCTGCCGGATCGCTACGTGTTTGGTTGCGGTATGGACTGGCAGGGGTATTGGCGCCAGCTTGACGATATCTGGGCTGTCTGATCAAGGACGATATATGACACTGGGAATCATCGCCGGCACCGGCGCACTCGACCTGCTCGAGCAACTGGACCAGCGCAGCGTTCAGACCCGCTACGGGTTGCCATCGTCCATGCCGGCCCGAGTCAGCCTGGGGCAGGCTGACGCCTGGTTCATCGCCCGACACGGCAATCCGCACACCATTCCGCCGCACCGGGTCAACTATCGAGCCAATATCGACACCTTCCGGCAAATTGGCGTCAGCGGCATCATCGCGGTCAACGCAGTCGGCGGCATCGACGCCGACCTTTCGGTTGGCAGTCTGGTTCTGCCGGACCAGTTGATTGACTACACCTGGGGACGGGCTCATTCGTTCAGTGATGAGGAAGGATCAGCTCTGGAGCACATCGAGTTCGCCGAACCCTTCGCCGGGCCGACCCGCAACGTATTGATCCAGGCTGCGGCAGACGCTGGCATTGCCCTTCACGATGGCGGTTGTTGCGCTGTCACCCAGGGCCCACGCCTGGAGACCGCCGCCGAGATCCGAAAGCTGGCGGCCGATGGTTGTACGCTGGTCGGCATGACCTCCATGCCCGAGGCTGCCCTGGCTCGTGAAGCAGGCCTGGATTACGCCAGCCTGAGCATTGTCGCCAACCCGGCCGCTGGCGTTGTTTCTGCCCCGATCAGCCTGGACGAGATCTATGCCACGCTGGCAATAGCAATGGACCGTATCAAGCTGATCCTTGGTGAGATTCATGCCGATTGAGATGTAATCCATTTCGCCGATCGCGGCTGGTTACCGGACCCTGCCAAACTGTGAAACGTTTCGCGTTGATTTAGCTTGGGATTCTGGCGAAGCAAAGGTATGCTAACGAACAGGCTCAAACAGAATCGAAGGCTAGTGAAATGACTGACCATCTGACCTTGTCGGCACTGAACGTGGGCCCGAAGGATCTGATGGTGATGCGCTCACTGCTCAATCTTGCCGGAGGACGTGATTCCAGACAGACCTGGGGAATTTCCGAAGAAGCCGGCGGTGACGTCATACTCGTTGATATCGACACCGCCGATGGTGAGGCAGTCTGGAAGGAACTGACCCAACGGGGTCAGCCTGCGATCAGCTTCAGTCGGCGCAAGGATTTCCAGGCACGTTTTCTACTCGGCAAACCTCTTCGCTCGCGCGAATTCCTCACGTTGCTGACCAGGCTGGCCAATGGTGACTTCGAGTTTGAAACCGAATCCCGGGATGAGATTTTGTCGGCGTCCGTCGACACAAGCTCGGCGACCGGGTCGGTTGAATCGATCTGGAAGCCCCTGGCTGTCGGCGAGAAAGCCGGATTCTTTACCCTTGCCGAACATCTGAGGCGCCAGACCTGGAGCAAGCCTGTCGTCATCACGCACGGCGCCTGGCCACTGCTGCTGATTGATCCGGGCTCCGGGGCCTGGTTTTTCGATGGTTCGATTACCGACATGGAGCCCCCGATGTTTGCCGAGCCGATGCCGGCCTCGGCTGGCGTTGCGGTTTCCAGCGCCGACCTGGTTGAACGGGTTCAGGGTCATCGCCAGCGCCCGTTGAGCGAGTTGAAGTGGTTTGCCGGCCTGGCCCAGTCACGCGGGCATCTGCACCCGGATCTGATCGGCGAGATCGAGTTCATGCTGACCCAGGTTCCAGCTCAGGCGATGAAGACGGAGGCACTTCATCAACTTGCACAGATTCTGATCCGCGGTCCGATCACCCTCGAGGCGCTGAGCGAAGAATCCGACCAGCCTCCCGAAAACCTCATGGCCTTTCTCAACGCCTGCTATACCAGTGGCAAGCTGTTGGTCAATCGAACCGTTACTGCACAGGTCGTCAGCTTCTAGAGGACTCGTGATGCCGCGTTCGCCGGCCGCCTCAGAACGTCACTCTTCTGCGCCAGTACGATCCCGGGTGGACGAATGTCAGCTTTCCAACCCCATTTTTCCGCCAGCCAGCTGAAAGTCGCGGCCTTGTAGAAGACCA
>JBLRWT010000228.1:0-4356 GCA_047921095.1 Wenzhouxiangella sp.
CGTTCACACGCGACCGGACGATGCTGCAGATGGACGTCGAGACCATCGAGGAGGCGGTGCGAGAACTCTTGAGCAGCCATTTCGGCAAGGACACCGATACCCATGCGATCGCCCGTCTGTTGCACACCATCAGCCAGGAAGAGTTGAAACGAGAGATTCAATCGTGGTGATCTGGTCGGCCCCGGCCAAGGCCGACCTCCGATCCATCCACGATTTCATCGCCGCCGATTCCCGCCACTACGCCAAGAAGGTCGTTCAGGATCTCATCGACAAGACCGACATCCTCGACCGCCTGCCGCGCGTGGGCCATGCGGTAGGTTAGGTAACGCTCAGAGCCAAGAGCCACATAAAAAACGGGTTCGGGTTGCGGGTTCCTGCATGGTAGTGCTGGTGGGCGATTTCCGCCGCCGGGTGAAAGCCATTTTTCATTTCATCAATCCAGGCTGACCCGTAAACATTCATCTTATATGAATGTTATTATAACCCAGAGGCGCCTGCGGAGATCACAACTCGTGGCCGCTTATGCCATTGGACATGCCGGTCGCCGCCTCGTTAGCGCTGATGGCCGATCGGGTTAACCGAGGACTCTGAATGCGCCTGACCCAATACACTGACTACTCTGTTCGCGTGTTGATCTACATTGGTCTGAATCCGGACCTCCGCTGCACCATCGGTGAAATCGCTGAAAGTTACGGCATTTCCAAGAATCACCTGATGAAGGTCGTTCAACAATTGGCCGCGGCCGGTTTCGTTCGTTCGATTCGCGGTGCTGGTGGTGGGCTGACGCTGGGCATGCCTCCCGACCAGATTTCCCTGGGAGCGGTGGTCAGGGAGATGGAGCCCGATTTCGGCATGGTCGAGTGCCTGCGCCCGGACAACAGCTGCGTAATTACACCAGCCTGCAAGCTACCGCAGATCCTGCGGCGTGCTGCCGACGCTTTTCTTGCCGAGCTGGAAGCCCACACGCTAGCCGACTTGCTGTCCACCCGGCAGCGTCCAGCACTTCGTCGGCTGTTACATGTTCAATAAGAACTGCTTCGGTGACTTTTGACGTCACCGAAAACGGCATCAAGTGCAGCGCTGAGGAGTCGCAACGAATTTAAGGCCCGGGTTCACTACATCCTCAACGTGTCGGTACGACTCGGTCTCGAGATCGCGAGACCGCCCTCGTCCTCCCAGCGCGTTTCGCAATCGGGACAGCTCTCCGGTTTCACGTCGTACTGTCGCTGGCGGAAAACTTGCGCGAGACGCTCGAACTCATCGGCCAGGGCTTCAATGATGCAGGCTTGGCCCTGTACGCAAGGGCATGTGGCCTTTTCGACCGCTTCCATTGGCTGGTTGTCGAGCAATCCTGCGCCAGCCAGATCGGCTGAACCATACTTTTGCGCCAACCGGAGTAGTTCCTCGAAAGAAATCGCAGTCGTGTAGTCATCAGTGTCCATAGCATCCTCCTAATCGTCACTTACCGACGAGATCAGAGCCTCGCGGTATCTACATACATGCGTCGTCATAAACAGGTTATACTATTAATGCATTTTATATGCATGTTTATCTGCAACGACATAAAAAGGAAGAATGATGTCAAGCATCAAACGGCTCTGGTGGTTTCTGGGGATTCTCTGCGTCTGCTCATTTTCCGCCCTCCTTCTGGTCGGCAGTGAGATCTACCGCCAGGCACCTCCGCTGCCTGACCTGGTGATCGCAGACGACGGCCGTGAATTGTTCACGCTCGACACCATTCAGCGCGGCCGCCAGGTTTGGCAGAGCATGGGCGGCCAGCAACTGGGCTCGATCTGGGGCCATGGTGCCTACCTGGCGCCCGACTGGACCGCCGACTGGCTGCACCGCGAGATCACCCATTTGCTCGAGACCTGGGCCAGGCGCGATCATGGAGACGATTTCGCGTCTCTCGACAATGAGCAACAGGCAGCGCTCAAGGCGCGCCTGAAACAGACACTGCGCACCAACACCTGGGACGAGGAAACCAATACCATCACGGTCACGGCCGACCGCGCCGACGCCATTGAGGCCGTGTCTGCGTACTATGTCGACCTTTTCGGTGATGCCGAAGAACTATCGGTGATGCGCGAGAAACACGCGATCCCGGAAAATCCGGTCCCCGACCAGGCCCGGCGTGAACTGGTCCCGGCATTCTTCTTCTGGACAGCCTGGGCGGCGGCAGCAGAGCGCCCCGGGATGAACATCACCTACACCAACAACTGGCCGCATGAGCCGCGTATCGACAACCGCCCCAGCGTGGCCAACGCCATGTGGTCAATCGCCAGCGTGATTCTCTTGCTGGCAGCCATAGCCGTCATGGTCTGGTACTACGCTGCCTCGCGCAGGGAAGAAGAACTGCCCGAACCGCCCGAGCAGGACCCGCTGCGCTTGCTCAATGTGACGCCGTCCATGCTTGCCGTCCATAAATACTTTTACGTGGTATTGGCCTTGTTCATGGCCCAGATCGCCCTGGGCGTTCTGACTGCCCACTACGCGGTGGAGGGCCAGGGGCTTTTCGGGTTCCCACTGGCCGATTACCTGCCTTATGCTGTCACTCGCACCTGGCACACGCAAATCGCCATTTTCTGGATCGCCACCGCCTGGCTGGCGACCGGACTGTACATGGCTCCGGCCATTTCCGGTCATGAACCACCGGGCCAGAAATCCGGCGTCAACCTGCTCCTCGGAGCACTGGTGCTGGTCGTGGTCGGCTCGCTGTTTGGCGAATGGCTGGGCGTCCAGCAGAAGCTGGGTCTGGACCAGAACTTCTGGTTCGGCCACCAGGGCTGGGAGTACGTCGATCTCGGCCGTTTCTGGCAGATCCTGTTGTTTGGCGGCCTGCTGTTCTGGCTGGTGCTGGTTTCGCGCTCGTTGTGGCCCGCCCTGAAGGAGCGCAGCCAGCGCCAGCCAATGATCATGATGCTGTTTTTGTCCACAATCGCCATCGGCCTGTTGTATGGCACGGCCTTCTTCTGGGGCAAGCACACCCATCTGAGCATGGTGACTTACTGGCGCTGGTGGATCGTGCACCTCTGGGTCGAGGGCTTTTTCGAGGTCTTCGCGACCGTTGTGATCGCGCTGATTTTCACCCGCCTGGGGCTGATTCGAGCAAGCCTGGCGGCAGTCGCCGTATTGCTTGCCACGATCATTTTCCTGACCGGCGGCATCCTGGGCACTTTGCATCACCTCTACTTCGCCGGCACACCCACCTCGGTGCTGGCCATCGGCGCCATGTTCTCGGCGCTCGAGGTGGTGCCACTGGTGCTGATTGGCTACGAGGCCTGGGAGAACTACCGCTTGAGCAAACGGACCGAATGGATGCAGCGCTACAAATGGCCGATCTACTGCTTTGTGGCGGTTGCCTTCTGGAACCTGGTCGGCGCCGGCCTGCTGGGCTTCCTGATCAATCCGCCGCTTTCGCTCTACTTCCTGCAGGCGCTCAACACCACCGCAGCCCATGCCCACGGCGCCCTGTTCGGTGTCTACGGCATGCTCGGCATCGGCTTGATGCTGTTCTGCATGCAAGCCAGTCACGCCGAGCTGCGCTGGGATGAACGCATCATGAAACCGGCATTCTGGTCACTGAATATCGGGCTGGCGATGATGGTCTTCATGAGCCTGGTGCCTGCGGGGGTCTATCAGGCCTACCACAGCCTGACGACCGGCTTCTGGTACGCGCGTTCGCCGGAAATTGTTCGCGGCCCGGTCATGGAGTTCCTGGTATGGCTACGGGTGCCCGGAGACGTGGTGTTCGCGATCGGAGCTTTCCTGCTGGCCTGGGCCGTTTACCGAGGCTGGCAGCAGACCCGAGCCAGGCAGGGCGCCACGGTGCTACCCCGGCCGGCCACTGAAACCCTATGATCAGGTCTGTGCTGGTTGCAATATGGAGGAGAGAATCGAGGAACTGCCCAAACGCGACCAGGACGCGCTGCTCAGTTGGCTAATCTCTAACCCAATCCTCGATCAGCAGTCCCTGAATACGGCAGAACTCTCGCGTGTTGTGGGTGATCAGTGTTCCTTCGATGGCCAAGGCATGGCAAGCAATCCAAAGATCATTGCCGCCGATGGGCGTACCCGCTGTTTTTAACTGGGTAAACTGCTCGGCATAGTGTCGGCATATGGCGGAGTTGGTAGGGTAAAGTACCGGAATCTGCTGCGTCAGCGCATCCAAACGGCTCAGCACGCGAGCTTTGCGGGTGCTGCGTTCGGCCCCTTTTAGCAGTTCCGCATAAGTCACAAAAGACATATTCAGCGTGTCTGCATCGCCCAGGGCATCGACCTTGTCGGCAATGGACGGGGGACGATTCTTGATCAGGTAGATCAGTATGTTGGTATCCAGCAGGTATTTCACAAATC
>JBLRWT010000229.1:0-4316 GCA_047921095.1 Wenzhouxiangella sp.
AGCCTGGCAGGCAAGGTTCGAGCGCTATCGCGAGGCCCACCCGGCGCTTGCCCGCGAGTTCCTGCGTCGCATCCAGTGCAAGCTGCCGGCGGAGATCACCAGCGAGGCGCTGATCGAGAAGGCATCGGCCGCCATACGCTTTGCCGGCGACCGGCGACCGGGGGCGGTCCGGTTTTTCAGCGAGGGCGAATCGCTGGATGTTTCACAACGGTTGACACTCGTATCGCGCCTGCGTCGTGCACTGAATGAAAAACAGTTTCATCTGCAATACCAGCCAATCGTATCGCTGCACGATGGAAAGATGGTCGCCGTCGAGGCGCTGTTGCGCTGGCAGGAACCGGAACTGGGCAACGTCCCTCCGGATCGATTCATTCATGTGGCCGAAGAGAGCGGCCTGATCGTGCCGATCGGGCGTTGGGTGCAGGAAGAGGTCTGCCGCCAGATCGGAGACTGGCGCCAACAGGCCGGCTGGGACGTTCCGGTATCCATCAACGTGGCACCCGTCGAGCTGTTGCAGCGCGATTTTGCCTCGTCCCTGCTGAAACGATTGGAGAACGCCGGCATACCGGCCAGCCTGCTGTGCACCGAGGTCACCGAACTGGAGCTGATCACCGACAGTCTCGTGGTCGAACAAAACCTCGCGCTGCTGCAAGAAGCATCCATCGACCTGTATATCGATGATTTCGGCACCGGCTACTCGTCGCTGGATTATCTTCGCCGCATGCCCCTGAATCGGTTGAAGATCGACCGCTCGTTCATCCAGGGCATTCCGGAAAGCCGACCCGACGCCGAACTCACCCGGATCATGATCGCGATGGCGCATACCCTGGGACTGGGCATTGTCGCCGAGGGAATCGAGAACCGTGAACAACTGGAGTTCCTGCAAAATACCGGCTGCGAACTGGGCCAGGGCTTCCTGATCTCGCACCCGGTCGACGCCGACCGGATTCCGTCACTGCGCAATCGCCGCCTGGTCTGAGGTTCACCCGGCAGTCAAAGGAAGTGACGGGTTACTGATGCCCGGCCAACCATGCCACCAGCCAGATCAGTCCGCCGACGGCCAGGATGAAGAAGCCGGCAATCGGGACCAGGGCGAAACGCGACCAGCCAGCAGGAAATCGGTACTGTCGCCGATAAAACGGGTGGCGTACAAGCCGAAGCCGCCCTCTCATTGGGGAGGTGGTGCCACCGTACACCAAAACATCAGCCGGTGACTTCCTGCCTATTGCCGCCACGCACAAACTTGCTATGCTGATTGAAGAAAAAGCCGGACAGGGATGAGCCGAATGCAGATGCGCCCCTGGCAGATTGCGGGACTCGCGTTGTGGCGCGGCGGGATCGTGTTCGTGATTTCCTATGGCTTCTATTACGGCGCCTGGCGCATGGTGCGGCAGCTGGCATGGCCGCCTCAGCTCACCATCGGTGCAGCGCTGGCACTTGCGGGCCTTGGACTTGTCATGCTGTCTCTGATTCTGGAGCGCCGCCGCGCAGCAAAAGTGGAAGGCAATCTGCTCGATGATTAAAGGCCGGCTCAATATTGCTTCGCGGACGCCTGACAGCGAACGGTGTTACTTGAAGTCCTCGTGTACCGACACGTACCCATCTTTTCATGCGCCCCGGCGAAAGCCATCAGGTGCCGTTCTCGCTGCGCTCTGAAATGACTTCCACCATTCTGCGAATAGCGGGCATGATCATGATCGTCGCGGGCGGCCTGCTGGCCGCGAGCTGGTTCATCGAGCCGTTGCGGGAGCTTTGGCCGATGCTGCTGGCACTGCCGCTGCCGATCAAGGTCGGGCTCGCGGTCTCGGCCATCGGCGTGATTGTCGTTTTCGCCACGCTCATTTACGACCGGCTGCACGCCGACAAAGGCTCACTCACAGAAGAACTGGGCAACGATTCAAGCGGAGAAGAACCATGATCCTGGTCACCACCGAAACCATCCCCGGCCGCGAGATCCAGAAGTCGCTGGGGCTGGTGCGCGGCAACACCGTGCGCGCCAAGCACATCGGACGCGACATCCTGGCCGTGCTGCGCAACCTGGTCGGCGGCGAGATTACCGAATACAGCGAACTGATGACCGAAGCTCGCAACGAGGCCCTGAACCGGATGATCGCCCAGGCCGAGCAGCAGGGCGCCGAGGCAGTCGTCGGCATCCGCTTCGTCACCGCCCAGATCGGGCAGGGTTCGGCCGAGCTGGTGGCTTACGGCACGGCAGTGAAGCTGAGTGAGGGCGAGACCTGAACTGCCGGTTGGGATTGACAGACTGGTGGCTTGGGTAACGCTCGCAGAGGCCCGAAGGGCCGGAGCAAGGCAATCGGCCATCTTGGCACTATTACGGTCGGGCAGGACCTCCAAGCCTGCGAATTGCCCGGCATGCACCTCGACATTGGATCGAAATCACCATGGAGAAAATCGTCATCATCGGGGGCGGCGCCGGCGGCATCGGCCTGGCCACGCGCCTGGGGCGCCGGCTGGGCCGTCGCGGCAAGGCGCACGTCACGCTGGTCGACCACAGCGAATCCCACCTCTGGAAGCCGCTGTTGCACGAACTGGCCACCGGTGCGCTCGACGAAGGCATCGATGCGATCAGCTTTCGCGGCCACGCCCGCGCCAACGGCTACCACTTCCAGCAGGGCTCGCTGGCCGACATCGATCGCGAACGCCGCGAGGTGGTGCTGGCCAGCCTGCACGACCGGGGGCGCGAGCTGCTGCCCGAACGACGCATCGGATTCGATTTCCTGGTCATCGCCATCGGCAGCGTCGCCAACGATTTCGGCATCCCCGGGGTGAAGGAGCACTGCGTTTTTCTCGACAACGCCGAGCAGGCGCTGGACCTGCGCAGCCAGCTTCGCAACCGATTCCTCGGCTACGCCAGCCACCATCAGCCCGACCATCCGATCCGGATCGTCGTCGTCGGGGCCGGCGCGACGGGCACCGAACTGGCAGCCGAAATGCACCATGCCGTCGATCAGCTACGCGGCTTCGGCTTTCGCATCACCCCGGCGCTGTTCGAGGTCACGCTGATCGAGGCCGCCGATCTCATCCTGCCTCGGCTTGACCGGCCCGGGATTTCCGAGTCGGTGACGCAGCAGCTTGCCCGCATCGGCGTGACGATTCGCACCGCCACGCGCGTGGTCCGGGTCGAACCGGAGCGGGTCCACCTGGAAGACGCCGATCCGATGCCGGCCGATATCGTGATCTGGTCGGCCGGCGTCAAGGCACCGGATTTCCTCGCCGGCATCGGCGGCCTGGAGACCAACGAGTTCAACCAGCTCGCGGTCAGGCCAACCTGCCAGACCACACGCGACGATCGGATCTTCGCCATCGGCGACTGCTGCGCCTGCCCGCAGGAAGACGGCAGCCTGGTCCCGCCGCGCGGTCAGGCGGCGCGGCAGATGGGCCACCTGGTGGCCGCCAACATCCGGCGGATGCTGAACAACCGGCCGCCCAGCAAGGAATACGTCTACCGCGACCTGGGCTCGCTGGTCAACCTGTCGCGCTTCCACACCGTCGGCAACCTTTTCTCGTTTGTCGGCGGCGGTTTCAAGGTCGAGGGCCGGATCGCGCGGCTGGCCTACGTCTCGCTGTATCGCCGCCACCTGATCGAGGTGTACGGCCCGTTCCGCGGCCTGCTGATGCTGGCCCTGAAGGCCCTGAATCGCTGGATCCGCCCGCACCTGAAGCTGCATTGAACTATTCCGGGTCGACGGTTTTCGCGCCGCGCAGACCAAGCCCCGGTCGCCGGGAGCGGATCACGGCAAGCCAGAGCAGCACCGTCGGCACGACGACGCTTCCGAACAGCACGTTGAGAAGACTCAGCCCGATGGCGACCTCGATCCAGGCCGCGACCGGAATCCAGACCGGGGAGGAGACGCCCCACGACGCGAACACGTCAACCACGGACCCGGGGTCGGCGAGCTTCATCCCCGCGGCGGCGAGAAAGGCGATGCCGATCAGGATCATCGCCGGGTTCAAAAAAAGGGTCGATCATCGCTCCCCTCCCGCGGCCTCGATCAGCCGTTCACAAAGTTTCACAAGGAGTCGACTGTCTTTCTCGCCGAGAGAATCGACGAGTGCCCCATAGACCTGCCGCTTCATCGCCAAGCAGATCGTGGATCAGCCCCAGCATCTGCTCCCCTTCGAGAAAATCGAAGAACTGGTCATGGGGCCGAATTGACACCTGGCTGGAGAAGTTCACGATCTGCCTGCTGCCAGGCTTCCTGCACCATGGCGCGGACATCGGCACGCAGTTGTTCGGCATCGTAGATGATGCCGCCGGCAATGGTATACCGCACTCCCTCGGTGCGAATCACGCG
>JBLRWT010000230.1:0-4298 GCA_047921095.1 Wenzhouxiangella sp.
TGTTCGATTAACGTTGGGACACTACTGATTACAACTGTGCTCTCAAGCGGAACTCCTCGCCCTTGAACAGCAAGCGCTCGCATGGCCTGCGACTCAAAGACAAACAGATCGGGGCGACTCCGGCGCAGATATCGAACCTCGAGGCGCTTCATCAGCAACCGGAGCCCTCTGTTGATGGAACTCATCGGTGCTCCCCAATACGAGATTACAGTCCTTACCCCATTGCGACGCAGAGAGCTCAAACACCTCGCCTGCACCGGAAGGTCAAGAGCAAATACACACTGAATCGAATTTTCACGAACATACTTTCCGATCCGCTCGAATTCATCCATATTGCCGCGGTAGGCATCCGCGGCGATCACTCGTTGAAAGCCTTCCGGGAGGAAACGGCAAGGGCCATCGAGCTCCGAAAAGCAGAAGTGCACGTTCTCGACGGAACCGACTGCGCGCGAACCAACGCGCAAAAATGCCGAGATCAGCCGCCCGATGGCGAAGCCAATCGAGCTCGGATATGGAATCAGGATCAAGATACCAGTATTTGCATTCATTGATTATCAGTTCTCAGATTCCCCGATCCACAGTTTAGGGTACGAAACTCAAGCCAGGAACAATCCAAGACTACCACCACGCGGCGCACACCCGCCTGGCCTGACGTTCCCGGGAGAACTGCAACGCGACGCAGCGTGATTCGACGCCCGAATGCTCTCGCTCAGCTAATCAAAAGTGCCGTTCCTGGTGTATAGGTCGTTTCAGGACAGAGAGTCGGCCACCGTTGACAGCGCGCCCAAGTACTCGTGGAGTTCTTTTGGCTCCCAGTCTTTCATCAGCCCGGCTGCCGGAGTGAACGTCATCTCGCCAAAAACCACGCGTCCGGAAACCTCATACAAGTCCACTCGCTGAAATGCGAGATCTGGCAATGAGATGCGCTCCGCCACTTCGATCATCTCATCAAGCTTGCGGGGTCGGGGCATGTCCCCAGGGAGCGGAGCGGTTACGTGGTTCCCGATTCGGATCGGCTGCAATCTCATGTCCAGACCGAAGCTTCGCTTGCCGCCGAGACGGTCATCGATGATCCTGAGGAACCGAGCTTTTCCATGGAACACGAAGAACTTGTAATCTGTCAGCGAAGTAGAGCCGGGCCTCGGCTCGAGATACTCCTCGATGTAGAGAAGCGGCGGGATCCAACGGTAATGCCATTCAGCCAACGCGAACGACAGGTCCCGCAGTAGCCAGTCTCGGGTTATCCCCGCGGCGTATGGCCATGAAAAGTCATCTGCATCCGTAATAATGAGATTAGTTGCGGTCGAATGATTCGACTTCACGACGAATCTGCTCGGCAAGTCGACCCGCCTGGCGGCCATGAGATCTGTGCCGGTCCAGTACACCTTCGTCAAGTATGCCTCACCCACGCGCTCGGCGACATGCTTTCGAACAGCCAGCTTGTCCGCGAGGACCGTGAAGCGCGGGTCGCGTTCAAACAATTTCCGGCGTTGTACGCATTCATTGAATGACCGCGGGCGGCTAATGTTGGGGAGTCGACCGAACTTACGCCAGTAACCTCGCACGGCCACGAGATAGTCACGGGGAAAGAAAGCCCAATCGATCACCCGCGCCAGCAGCGTGCGGCGTCCAGCAATCCGGTGCTTGTAGCTGAGAAGCCAGGCCCAGAACTTGTCTTTGATTCGACGCACCTGAAGCAATACCTTGACAATGAATACGGGAGGCTGCGCACACCGGCCCGGTCCGGCGATTAATTCAACCCGGGGCACTCCAATCATAGCTCGGAGGTGCCCGCCAAACCCGGGGCACTCCAATTCCGATTTCAACCGGGCAGCGAGCATCGAGTATTCACGTCGAGGCTGCCATGGAACGAAAGCTCTCGTCTGTGGCCACGAGCTCGTCGTACGAACCCTTCGCCCGCAATAGGCCGTGCTCGAGCAGAAAAATGCAATCGCAATGCCGCACCGTGCTCAGCCGATGAGCGATGAGGATGATCGTCTTGCGATGACCAAGGTTGTGGACGGCCTCCATGACCGCCCTCTCGGTGATATTATCGAGCGCGCTGGTGGCCTCGTCCATGATGAGCACATCCGGATCGTGGTACAGAGCCCGAGCAATACCGATGCGCTGGCGTTGTCCGCCGGACAAACGCACGCCGCGCTCGCCCACCTTTGTCCGGTAACCGTCCGGCAGTTCGTTGACCACGAATTCGTGGAGGTTCGCCACCTTCGCCGCCTGCTCGACCGCAGCCATGTCGATATCATCTTCGGCCCGGCCAAAGGCGATGTTAGCAGCCACGCTGTCGTCAGACAGGAAGATCTGTTGCGGCACATAGCCCAGGGAGCGTTGCCAGGCGCGCCGGTTCGCATCCGTGATGGGCTGGCCGTCAACCAGCAGCTGGCCGTCCTGCGGCTCGAGCAGTCCGAGAATGATGTCCACGATGGTAGTCTTGCCCGCACCGGTAGCGCCGACGAAGCCGACGGTGGTGTTGGCATGGATCTCTAGGCTGATGTCGACGAGGGCGCGGCGCTCGGCGCCCTCATAGGCGAAACCGAGCCCCGCCAGTTCGAGTTTTTCCCGCATTCCCAGGCGGGGAGCTGCCGGGTCCGTGGCACGATCCTGCGGCAGCTCGGCTTGCTGGCTGGCCACCAGCTCATCGTGGATCCGGTCCAGGCTACGGGTGCCGAATTTCATCTTGGTCAGATCGTGGTAGATGCTCTGCATTGAAGGCATCAGGCGATATCCGGCAAAGGCGTATACCGCGATCAATGGCAGCGCCGTGCCTATGCCTTCGGCCTGCACCGTGAGCATCACGACGACAATGGCCAGGATGCCGCCGAAGGCCACGGCCTCGAGCAGGTACTTCGGCACCATGCCGATGATGCGCTGGTTGGCGTGGTTACGGGCGTGGCGCAACGCCGGGACACGATAACGCTCAAGATAGGCGGCTTCCAGCCCGGACACCTTGACATCCTTGATGCCGGCGAGGCCTTCCTGGGAGGCGCGATAGCGCTCCTCGTTGGTGCGCCACGCTACGCGGCCCAGCCGCACCAGGCGGCGGCGCACAATGAAATAGATCAGCACGTACATCCCGCCAAGGGTCGCTACTGCGGTGACGGCGATGGTTGGATTGGCAGCGATGACCAGCCCCAGCAGGAAGATCACCACGACCAACCGGGAGATCAGTCGAGTCGCGGGCAGGATGGCATGCCCGACCATGTGCTGCACCTCCGCGACTACCGTGCGACCCAGGTCGGCACTGTGGCGGTTGAGGAACCAGCTGTAGGGGCGCGCATAATAGTTGCCCAGCAGGCGCACGCTCATGCGATAGTCGCACATCTGGTTGAAGCGATGCAGGAACCATTCCGTGAAGGCGCCGAAGAGCTGGCTGCCGACGATCAGCACGAACATGACAATGCCGAGGAAGATGAGGAAGGCGTCCTGGCTGGCGAAATCAAACCGTTCATAGACCAGCGAAAGATACTGGTTGGACTGGATAATTGAAGGATTGGCGGCGACGGCCATGAAGGGCATCACCGAGGCCACCCCGACCATCTCGGTGAAGCCGCGAACCAGGAACAGGCCCAGCAATGCCAGCGAGCGGCGGCGCTCGTGCGAGTCCAGCACCTGGTAGATTTTTTGGTAGATTTCGAACATAAGAACATGCCGCCGCAACGATAAACTCAAACTTTAACTCATAACCGGCAGCCTGAACTGTGAGCCCGTGCAACGATTCCTGCATTGTCCACCGTAAACTGTCCCGGCCGGGATGATGGCCGACGGAAATACACCTGCAATGATCCATAGCACCCTGAAGCACCGTATCCGCAGCCTCGTTGACCTGGGATGTGCCGCCGCGGGCGCCCTGCAGTGGCATGAGCGGAGAATGCGGTCCGGCCTGACGGTGCTGATGTACCACCGGATCCTGCCCCGCGCGGACTGCGCACAGTATCCACTCGAGTCACTGGTCATGCCCCTTGACGCCTTCAGCGCGCAGGTCGGCTGGCTGGCCCGGCATTGCACGGTGTTGCCGGTCGCTGTGGCACTGGAACGGCTCGCCGGGGAAGAAACGCCCGGGAAGCCGCTGGTGGCGGTCACCTTCGACGATGGCTATGCCGACAACGCGGAGCACGCCGCACCTGTCCTCGAAGCATATGGGCTGCGCGGAACCTTCTTCGTGGCCACCGACTTCGTCGACAAGGGTGGGCCGTTCTGGTTCGATCTCGCCGCCGATGCCTGGACTCGGCTGGATTCGGCCCGCAAGAACGGGCTTCTTGATGATTTGCGCGAATCCGTGG
>JBLRWT010000231.1:0-4294 GCA_047921095.1 Wenzhouxiangella sp.
TGCGAATCCTTCATCGGCACCTGCAAGCACCAGTGCCTGAACCACTTCGTCTGCTTCGGCCTGGGCCAGCTGGCCCACATCAACCGCGTCTGGCTCGATTACTACCACACCCAGCGCCCCCACCAAGGTACCGGCAACAACGTCATCGCCGCCGATTTCCGGCGCACATCCGCAGGACCGGTCAAGCGACAGGAGCGGCTCGGCGGCATCGTTGCCTGGTACGAACGGGAAGCGGCGTAAACCACACTTCCTCTATGTAACATCCGCGCCCGTTTTCCGCAAAGCGGGATTGCTTCCGGCAATGATTTCGGACAGCGGTTCGGTTCCCGAAAACGGAATCGAATGGAATCGCCCGCAGTTTCGACAAACCATTTGCTTTTTCCGGCCAGCCAAGCATGAATGACACCGGTTGCCAAAACGAACAGGGAGCACCGGGCCATGTCATGATCGAATGCCTGAAACGAATCATCCGCGAATACCAGAACCTAGAGCCGCCGGACGGGCTGCAGCCCCGGCGTGTCGCTATTGGCAGCCTGCCGGGTAAGGTCTCGGTGGTCATCGGCGTCAGGGGAAGCGGCAAGACCACCTTGCTGCGTCAGCGTATCCGGCAGCTGGTCAAGAGCGGTGTGCCCCGCGAGAACATCCTCTTTCTCAATTTGGCCGACGACCGGCTTTACTGGCTGCGGCACGAAAACCAGGACATCATCCTGGAGGCATATTTCGAGCTCCACCCGCAAAAGCGCGGCAACGAGACGGTCCACTGTTGTTTCGATGAGGTGCAGGCCGTCCCGTATTGGCAACTCTTCATCGACCGCCTGACGCGCACCGAAAAATGCGAGATCACCGTGGCCGGGTCCTTGCTGCCTTCACCGGAGGAGGACAACGCCAGCCCATTGAGCGGTCGAATCGTCTCCTGGGAGATCTTCCCGCTTTCGTTCCGTGAGTTTCTCGACGGCAAGGACATCGAGAGCGACGGCCCTTTATCCACCAAGCAGCGGCTGACCACCCAGAAGGCGTTCGATGATTATTGGCAGGTTGGCGGCTTCCCCGGCGTGAACCGACTCGACCAGCGCCAGCGCATCGAGGCCCATCAGGCCAACTGGAACACCATACTCGCCAGCATCATCGGGCATTACAACATTTCCCACCCCCGGGCGGTGATCGATCTGGCCCACTGGCTGGTGGACAACACCGGCTCTTTCTATTCAGTCAGCCACCTGACCGACTACCTGAAATCCCTCGGATATCGGATACGCAAAAGCTCGGTGGTCGACTGGCTCGTCGCGTTCGAGGATGCCGGGCTGCTGTTCAGCGTGAACATCTTTTCCAGCTCGCCAACCCGGCTCAGCGTCAATCCCCGCAAGATTTACTGCATCGACCACGCCCTGGTGACCTCGGTCAGCTCCGGCATCCTCACCAACCGCGACAGCCTGCTGGAGAATCTGATGTTCACCGCGCTGCGCCGGGTAACACCGGAGATTTTCTACTACAGGACCAAGACAGGTCGGGAGGTGGACCTTGTCGCGCTGCTGCCGACAGCCCCAAATGATGAACGAACCATACTGCTGGTCCAGGTCTGCACCTCGCTGGCCGATCCCCGCGTCAAGCAGAGCGAGGTCCGCTCCCTCTCCGAAGCCATGGTCGAGCTAGCGGTGGCGGAGGGGACCATCGTCACCTGGCGCACCGATGAAACCATCCCCGTGGGCTTCGGCACTATCCAGGTGGTGCCAGTCTGGCGGTTTCTGCTGGAGATAGAGCCGTAAACCTACTTGATCGGTTACTTGGTCGGTACTTGATCGCTGAGCCTGGACGTGTCGCAAGGTGTGTCGCGAGTTTGTCGCAAGTTCACCCCCCAAGTCAGCCCTCAAGTCGAGCCCATCGCAATGTGAATCGGGGCGCTGCCGACGGCAGTTATCCGAAATTTCCGGATAACTGAATCCGTTTCATGATGCCATCCGCCCCTTTTTCTCGCGGCGAACCGTTAAGCATTGCTTAACAGTTCACCTCAGTGTCGCAAGCCGTGTCGTGAGCCTGTCACAAGTTTTGTCGCGAGTTTGTCGCAAGTTACCCCGGAAGTCACCCCGGAAGTCGGTAGACCAGCTGATTGGTCGCCCCCTCGGCGGTGATCAGTTTCTTGTCCAGCATTCCCTTCAGATCCCGCTGCAGGCTGCGGCGGTTGACGGTCGGGCAGAGCGCTTCGAAATCCTGGATAGTCAGCTTGCCATGCTGGAGGAGAAAGCCCAGCGCCTTGCCCTGGCGCTCGTTCAGGCCGTGCTGCTTCACCAGCACGTCGCGGCGGATGACCTGCTCGCTGCGTTCGCGCACCTCAACCATCTGGGTTTCCAGGCCGGTGACGAAATAGTCGAGCCAGCCGGTCATGTCCATGCCGTTGTCGCGCACGCTCTGGATCGACTTGTAGAAGGTCGGCCGGTCGCGGTCGTAGTATTCGCTGATGGTGAACAAGCGCTTGAAATCGTACCCGGCCTTGTAAAGGCAGAGGGTGGAGAGCAAGCGCGAGGCGCGGCCGTTGCCGTCGAGAAACGGGTGGATATGCACCAGCTGGAACTGGGCGATGCCGCTGACCAGGACCGGGTGAATATCGAGGTCACCGTTCAGCCACCTGACCAGTTCCGACATCATCACCGGCACCTCCACCGCCGTGGGCAGAGTGTAGATGACCTGGCCGGTGCCCGCGTTGACCACATAGTTCTGGATGCGCCGGTATTCCCCCGGCGCGGCGCTGCCGCCGCGCACGCCTTCCACCAGTTTGCGGTGGATCTCGCGGATCATCCCCTCGGTGATCGGGTCGCCGCTATCGAGACACTCGGAGACAAACTCGAAGGCGGTGCGGTAGTTGAGCAGCTCCCGCGCATCGTCCGGATCGGCCTCCGGCACCGCTTCGCCCTTCCACAGCCGCTCGGCCTGATCCAGCGTCAGCCGGGTGCCTTCGATGTGAGTGGTGTGGTGCGCCTCCCGAATCAGCGCCTGCTCGCCCACTTCGCGCACCCAGTCGGCGGAGAGCTGCGCCGCCTCGAGAAAACCCCGCGCCCGCTCGATGCGGGTGATCGCCTGGGTCATGCGGTTGGTGATGGTGAACTGGGGCTGAAAACTCATAGCTTTGCCAATTCGTCTTTGAGGTTCTTTACTGCCTGAATCGCGCTGGTCAGTTCCGTTTTGATCTCATGGCGCTCGGTGTTGTAGTGGCTGAAAGCATTGAGCACCAGCGGGCGGTAGGTTTCGATATCGGCTTGGGTGGCCGCAGGCAAATCACCTTTGATGACATCCCAGAAGTTTTCCGTGGTGTAGTCCTTCAGCCTGGATTTGAAGGTGACAGCTTTTTTCTTTTTCTCGCAGTGCCTGCGGATCAGCTTTTCAAATGCCGAGCGGGCATAGACTGCAGCGGCCTTATAATCGCACTGGGCCAGGTGCGCCTCTGCCTTGGCAATGAAATCCTTGTCATCCATGATCAGAGGCGTTTCTGTGCCATCGGCACAGGTTTGAGCGTAGAACTCCAATGTTTTCCAGTCCGCCTTCTGCTCCAGAAAACCGCGTGCATGCTCGAACCAGGGTTTGTCGTAAGTGGTGATAAAGACCTGGTACTCGGGGAATTCGTTTTCAAGAATGGTGAGCAGCGGCAGCCGGTTGGCGATGTCGAGGCCGATAAAGATATCGTCCAAAAACAGCACCTTGCAGGGGATGCCCTGCACATGGCGCTTGATCATGCCCAGATAGATGGAGATGGCAATAGCCGAAAGCCGCGCCTCGTTCAGAAACAAGTGGGGTTTGTCGATGGCCTTGCCCGCGTAACTGAGTTCGACCCGCACCTGAGCGCCTTCCAGCCGGAGGTAATCATCGGTCGGCCGCACCTGGGCAAAGCGCAGTTGCAAGTCCAGATTGTGGCTGAAGTAGTCAAGGAACGGCTGGGCGTGCCTGAGAATATATTCCGGGCTTTCCGGCTTGAACAGCTCGCCGAAAGCCTCGTTGAAGGCCTTGATGGCCGCGTTGACATCCGCCTTCTTCTTGTTGATCGGGTATTCCTTGCCGGTGGAGTGGGCAATCGCCTCGTCGACATCGGCCCAGAGCTCGCCCAGCTCCTTGCCACCGGTCAGTGAATACTTGAAATGCTTGAGCACCCCCTTGACCAGCAGGTCGAACAGATTGATCTCTTCATCCTTTTTCAGGTGATGGATGGCCAGCAGGTGTTTGTAGGTGAGGAAGCTCTTGAGCCTGTTGCCGTCGCGGATGCTGGTGTCACCGGGGTCGCGGGCATCATTGGTCGCGGCATTGAACAAAT
>JBLRWT010000232.1:0-4282 GCA_047921095.1 Wenzhouxiangella sp.
CAAAGCCAGATCTTCGACCATCTGCCGGATGACCAACAGTTGCTGAAAGTCCTTCTCGCCGAAAATGGCGGCCTCCGGGCTGAGCTGGTTGAACAATCGCAGGACGACGGAGGCGACGCCATCAAAATGACCTGGCCGATCCTGACCGCACAATATCTCCACAAGGCTGGCCGGAGGCTGAATCCTGAACGATTCCGGCAACGGATACATCTGTTCCACCGAAGGCAGCCAGGCGAGGGTACAACCGGCTGCTTCGAGCTGTTCCAGATCCGCCTGCCGGGTTCGCGGGTAGCGTTCGAAATCCTCACCGGGTCCGAACTGGGTGGGATTGACGAAAATACTGGCCACGGTGCGGTCCACCCGGGACTGGATGGACCGGACCAGTTCGAGATGCCCGCCATGCAGGTTGCCCATGGTCGGCACCAGGCCGACACGTTTGCCGGCCCGGCGCCAGCCGTCGCGCAGTTCACGCAACTCGGTCAGGTTTTCAACAATCTGCAGGGTCAAGTGTAGCTGTGTTCCGGACCAGGGAAAGTGCCTTCCTTGACAGCCGCGACGAAGGCCGCCAGGGCGGCGTCGATGCTGTCACTGCCAGCCAGAAAGTCACGTACGAACTTCGGCCGCCTGCCGACGCTGATACCCAGCACATCGTATAGCACCAGGACCTGGCCATCGACCGATGGCCCGGCACCGATGCCGATGACGGGGATTTGCAATGAGCGGGTAACAGCGGCTGCCAATTCAGCCGGCACGCATTCGAGCACCAGCAGGCCGGCACCGGCAGCTTCCAGCGCCAACGCATCCTCGCGCAACACCCTTGCTGGTTCTTCATCCCGACCCTGGACACGATAGCCCCCCAGTTGGTGGACATGCTGAGGGGTCAGGCCCAAATGGCCGCAAACGGGAATTCCCTGGGCGACCAATTCGGCGACAAGCGGGACGATGGCCGCGCCACCTTCCAGCTTGACCATTTCCGCACCGGCTCGCATCAGCCGACCGGCGTTTCCCATTGCCGTGGATCGGTCGTGGTAGCTCAGAAACGGCATGTCGGCCAACAGCATCGCCTGCTCAATGCCGCGTCGGACCGCTTCGACGTGATAAATCATGTGATCCATGGTGACCGGCAATGTGCTGTCACGCCCCTGGATGACGTTGCCCAGTGAATCGCCGACCAGAACACAGTCAACGCCGGCCTTGTCGATGCGACTTGCCAGACTGGCGTCGTAAGCGGTGAGCATGGAAATCGGCCGGCCTTTCTTTTTCATGCTGGCCAGCGCCGGCAGGGTGACTTTGTCTCGTGCTTCGCTCATGTAGGTTCCCTTCTTGACTCCCTTCGGCTTGCTGGCCAGTCGACCGGACTGGTCGTAGCCATTCGTACACCATCACGCTCGGCGGGGTCCAGTGCGGCCAGCAAGTCGTCAACCCGGCCATGGCCCGGCACAACCAGCGACGGTGAAATATCGTTGAGCGGCACCAGCACAAACGCCCGTTCATGCAGGTGCGGATGCGGAACCACCAGGTCGGGCTGGTCAATCACCTGACCAGCATAAACCAGCAAGTCCAGGTCAATCTCGCGCGGACCCCAGCGCGGGCCGTTCCGATTGCGCCCCAGTTGCCGTTCAATCTCCAGCAACCCGACCAACAAGCTCGATGGAGACAGGTCGGTTGTCAGTTCGGCCGCGGCATTGAGAAAATCGGGCTGTTCGACTCCACCCCACGGTCGGGTCCGATAGACCGGCGACAGGGCGCGGACCCAGGTTTGATCCAGCCCCGAAAGCAATTTGGCGGCGTGACTGAGAACGGGCCCGGCGGAACCGACATTGCTGCCCATTCCGATCCAGGCCGGGTTCACGTTGGCGTCTTGCGCTTGCGCGGACGGCGACGTCGCCTGCCCTTGCCCTGGCCGGGTGCAGCATTGGCCATGGATTCCCGATTCTCGCCTTCTACCTGCTGAATATCGGTCCACCATTTGGCCAACTCTTCCAGCTCCGGCTCTTCAAGCACACGCAGCAACAAGAAGTCGTAGGCGGCGCGAAATCGGCGCTCGCCGATCATCGCCAAGGCACGCTTGCCGCGGCGTTTTTCAAAGCGCGGCTGCATGCACCAGATTTCCTTGGACATGGAGGAGAACCGTCGATGAATGGCCACTCGCCGGGCCTGCTCCGATATGGCCTCCTCCCCTGCTTCGGCCAGCGCTTCGACGGGCACCGCGCCCGCCGCAATCAGTTCATCGGCCCGCTGCTTGACACGCGGCCAGAAAAAGGCGGCAAACAGAAAGCCGGGGGTGACCGGCAGCCCTTCAGCCACGCGCTGATCGGTGTTCTTCAAGGTCTGCTCGACCATGGGCGGCGGGTTGTCGGAATCGAACAGATTGGGGAACAACTCCGGCCACAAGGCTTCGCGCACCAGTGCCTGGTAGGTGGGCCAGGCATAGCCGGTCAGGAAAAGCTTGAGTATCTCTTCAAATAGCCTGGCTGGCGGAATGTCGCGCAGCAGGGGCGCCATGGACACCATCGGCTCGGCGGTGTTTGGTTCGATCGTCAGGTCGAGCTTGACCATGAAGCGCACGGCCCGCAGCAGCCGCACCGGGTCTTCACGATAGCGCGTGGTGGGGTCACCGATCAGCCGCAGATGGCGGTCAATCACATCGCGGTAACCATCGACGTGGTCGCGGATGGTTTCAGTCGCCGGATCGTACATCAGGGCGTTGATGGTGAAATCGCGTCGCGCTGCGTCTTCTTTCTCGCTGCCAAAAACGTTGTCGCGCACCAACCGACCCTGCTCCACTTCGCGGTGCTCGCTTTCACCATCGCCGCCGCCGCGAAACGTTGCAACTTCGATCACCTCACGGCCAAAGCGGACATGAGCCAGTCGAAAACGGCGACCGATCAGCCGGGCACTGCTGAAAACCGACTTGACCTGCTCGGGCGTGGCGCTGGTCGCTACGTCAAAATCCTTCGGCCTGGCGTCGAGCAACAGGTCGCGAACACCGCCGCCGACAATATAGGCAGCAAAGCCTGCAGCCTGAAGCCGTTCGATCACCTTGCACGCATTGGGGCTGACGTTGCGAAGCTGAATGCCATGTTCCTGGCGGGAGATGATGCGGGTCTGGGTGGTCAAATCGGATTCTGCGAGTGTGGGCGATTTCAATTGAATGAGCCTGCGCGGATTGAACAGACTGCAATCCGGTTTGTTAGAATATCAGGCGCTAGTTTAGCATTTTCGTGCACGCAAACAGTTACCAACCCTATTGCGCGCCCTCAGACTGCCGACGGACTGATACCCGAATGACCTTTGTCGTTACCGAAAACTGCATCAAGTGCAAATACACCGACTGCGTGGAGGTCTGCCCGGTCGACTGCTTTCACGAAGGTCCCAACTTCCTGGTGATCGATCCGGAAGAATGCATTGACTGCACCCTGTGCGAGCCCGAATGTCCGATCGAGGCCATCTATCCGGAAGATGACCTGCCGGCAGACCAGGAGAAATTTCTGGAACTCAATGCCGAGCTTTCCCGCGAGTGGCCGGTGATATCAGAAATGAAGTCAGCGCCGGCCGATGCCAAGGAATGGGAAGACGTCCCCGACAAGCTAAAGCACCTGGAACGCTAACCCGTTAACCAAAGGTTGTCATCCCGACCGTAGCGAAGCCGAGAGCCGGGATTCGGGCTCGAAGATGCCGCTTGGCTTGGGGGATCCCGGGTCAAGCCCGGGATGACAGGAATCAACCAGTTAACCAGCCAACCGCCCTTCACCCAAGCCGCTCGCGCAGGATGGCCAGCACATATTCGGCACGGTTCATGTCCACGACACCGCCATTTGTATCCAGCAGTGCAAGACGCGTGGCATCGCCGTCGGGATGGACTTCAACCCGGTAATTGCCGCTGTAATCCACCACCTCGCCGCTGCGCCAGAAAGCAAGGCGCGCCAACCGGCCGCGTTCGACATAAATTGGATCGTGATCGAGGCGGAACTCGAAATGCCGACTGGATTCGTCCACCTCGCGAACCTCCATGCCGGCGCGATTGAGCGTAAAGCCCAAACGGCGCCAAACGCTTTCAGCTTCATCGTCCACTTCCAGGTAAAGCCCGGTCGGGCCAAAGCGAATGTGAGAGCGTGAGGCCTCTGCCTCTGCACTGGTCAACACCCGCGGCGGACGCGCCTCGTTTCCGGCAGCCGCCAGTTGGGGCAGAAAAGTGCCGGGTACCTGGTAGGTGCCGCGAATCCGTGGTTCACTCAGGCCTTCCGGCACCTGGATGGCGCCCACTTCGTCACTTTCCACG
>JBLRWT010000233.1:0-4281 GCA_047921095.1 Wenzhouxiangella sp.
CCATTGTGGCCCAAGGCCTCGATTGCGCCTTCAAATGTGCCAAGACCAACCTGGGCAATGCCGAGGGCATAGGCTTCGTCGCTTTCCCTGATCCTGTCGATCAGTTCCTGGGCCCGTTGTGTTTCACCGGCACGGGCGTGTGCTGCTGCCAGCCAGCCTTGATATTCGGGCTTCGAGTCGTTGCTGGCGTGAACCAGCGCGGCTTCGATGGCGGCGATGGCTTCCCGGTGAAGACCCTGGACCAGCAGGGCCTGGCCCTCCAGAAGCCAGGCCAGTGCGTAACCAGGCGAAAGCGCCCGGGCCTTTCGGGCATGTTCATGAGCGGCATCCGGTTGGCGGTCGGCCAGCAACAGAAATGCCATCGACATATGGACCGACGGTGAGGAAGGCGAGGTCCGGACCTGCTCTCCGGTCAACTTGAGTGCCTGGTCCAGATCACCCGCCACTGCCTGCATCCAGGCCAACCAGCCCACGTACTCCGACGAGAGTGCATGGGCCTTTCCCAGCGCTTGCAGTGCGGCTGGCCCGTTATGGTCGAGATGCATGTGAACCACACCCAGAACCATGTGGGCCATTGGCAACTCCGGCTCCAGTTTCAGCGCGGTCTGGGCATTGTCGCGCGCTCCGGAGAGTGTGGGTTCGGCGTCTTCGTGGCCGTAATAGGCCAGCAAAGTCTGCGCGCTGGCCAGTTGAGCCCAGGCATCTGCGTAGCCAGGGTCCAGATCGATGGCCTGGCCGAACAGGTCAGCCGCTTGACGCATGGCCGACTCCGTGCGCTGGCCAAGCAGGGTGGCGCCGCGAATCACCAGCTCGTACGCCGGGAGATTGTCAGTGGGAACCCGCCCCACCCGCTGTTGTTCGTCCGGGCTCAGGCGCGCCTGCATGGCCGTGGCGATGTCGTCGACGATCTCGGTCTGGATGGCAAACAGGTTCTCGGCGGTGAGTTCACGGCGATAGGAGCGCGCCCACGCATGCATGTCGGAGGCGGCATTGATGAGCTGTGCATTGAGCAGGATTTCGTTCCCGACCTGCTGAACCGCGCCCTCCATCACCCAGGCCACATTCAGCTCGCGTGCGATCTCGGGGATAGATTGATTGGAATCGCGATACTGCTTGACCGAGGTCCTCGAGATAACCTCCAGATCGGCAATATTCGACAGCCGCGTCAGTAACTCGTGATGGAGGCCTTCGGCAAATGGATTATGAACATCGGTGGTCAAGTTCTCGAAAGGCAACACTGCAATGGATTGGTCCGGTTCCGTCGCGGGCGATTCAAGGCCAAGCCACAGTCGGCCCGCAATGCTCGCCAGCCCGACGAGAACCAATATCCCAAGCAGTACCGTGGGTGTAATGGGCCACTTGGCCGTGGCTGATCCGGAACGAAAAGACTCATCTCGATCCTTGCCGCGAGTCGGCGCAGTTTCATCAATAGCCCGGACCGGGGCGACCAGTCGGTAGCCGCGCTTGGGAATGGTTTCGATGAACCGCGGCCTGGATGCCTGGTCGCCGAGCTTGCGGCGGAGCTCGGAAATGCAGCGCGTCAGGGCATCATCGGTGACGATGGCCGGGCTCCACACCCGTTCGCTGAAATCCTGTCGCGTGACCATCTGGCCGGCGTTCTCGGCCAGGCAGACCAGCACTTCCATAGCGCGCGGCGTGAGCCGGATATCGCTGCCGTTGCCGACCAATCGATTCTGGTCCGGCCGAACCTGCCACTGCATCAACCGGAAACCCGCTGCCAACGCCATGCCGTCACTGCTGTTTTGGCCTGGCGTCAATATAGCAGGGTTGGTTTTGCGGCTCCACAGCGACTCTTCCAGCACTCCCGCAGCAGCCAGGGTATCGGCGTCACCATGCGTGCGAGAGGCCAGATTGACTTCAGCGCCGAACGGGTTGGGCAGCCCATCGCCGACGCCGTCATTGGGATATTCCTCTGCGCTCGGGCGACCGGTACCGGCGAACACCACGCCATCCAGGTAAACATGACCGAAGCGGGAAAGTTGCAGGACCAGCAGCGGATTCAACTAGAATGGGCGCATCAGTTCAGGCCTGCCGTCACATGCCAAGATTCCATTGTTCGAAGAACATTCTGCTGGTTAGTTGCCTGCTGGCAGCAGCGCTGAGCGCGGGTGGTTGCGCCACTGCGCTGCCTGTGCACGACGTTCCGCCAACCTTCGCTTTGCCGGTCAACACCCAGAGTCACATCGGCAAATATGTCCATGCTCAGCAACCCGAAGGGGCCGGACTATCGGGCTTCAGATTGCTGGACAACGGTGGCGACGCCCTTGCGGCCCGTCTGCAGATGATCGAACACGCCGAGCAAAGTGTCGACCTGCAATACTACATCTACAATGGTGACACGACCGGCGCGCTGATCGCCGACAAGCTGATTGCGGCAGCAGACCGCGGCGTCAGGGTGCGCATGCTGCTCGATGACATTGGCAACGAACTGCCCGATCTGCGCGTGGCGACCCTTGATCAGCATCCCAACATCAGTATTCGCCTTTTCAATCCCGTGACCGTCAGGCACAAGTGGTTCAAGTACCTGAGCAAGGCTGGCGAGTTTGGTCGCATCAATCACCGGATGCATAACAAGCTGATGATCGCAGATGGGCAGGTGTTCGTCACCGGGGGACGAAACATCGGGGACGCATACTATGCGCTCACTGATCTTGATTTTCAGGACGTCGATATCCTGGGTATCGGTGCAGTGACCAGAGATGTTTCCAGAAGTTTTGACGAGTTCTGGAACAGCAGGAAGTCCATCCCTGTACACGTCCTGACGGATGATGCCGAAACCGTCCAACTCGACCACCTTCGTACGGTATTGCGTGCAATCGCACATGATTACAATCAAAGCGCTTTGCTCGACCTGGTTGCTGATTCACCTTACAACCAACTTTTCCACGACACTGCACCCGACTGGCATTGGGGAATGGCTGATTGGATCTATGATCCGCCCGAAAAAGCAGATCCGAACCACGACCTGAATCAGGTGCCACACGTCATTCAGAATATAGTCCGACATCTGGACGAGGCGAATGAAGAAGTACTCATCATGACGGCCTATTTCATACCCGGCAAACAGGGCGAGCAGCTTCTGATCGATGCGGCGGGAAGGCTCAACCTGAAGGTGCTTACCAACTCGCTCGCCACTACCGACGTGCTGGCAGTACATAGTAAATACGCGACTTATCGGAAACGTTTGCTTGATGGCGGCGTGCAGCTTTGGGAACTCAGACCGATTGCTGCTCAGCAGGAACGTGCCAGCCATATATACAGCGATTCAACAGCGAGCTTGCACGCCAAGAGTTTTGTATTCGATCAGCAACGCGTTTTCGTAGGCTCCATCAACCTGGATCCGCGGTCGATTACGCTTAACACAGAATCCGGTGTACTGGTCTACCAAAAAGAACTGGCTGAGGAGATGGCGGAACTGTTCAGCCATTGGTCATCGGATGATTTTGCCTATGAACTGCGCATCGAAGAAGGCAGAATTCGCTGGCACGCCGAGGGCCAAACCTGGTCGACCGAGCCCGAGGCTGCCAGACTTCGCCGAACCAGATCCTGGCTGCTACGGTGGTTGCCAATCGAAAGCCAGCTTTGATGCACCAGGGAGTCTCTGTTTTCGATTTCCAACGGTATGTCGCGAGACAGCTATTCATGCGCCATGGTTACGGAATCAGCGAGATGCCCACGCCGATGGTCGTCTGGCGGTGGTTGTAGTCGATCAGGGTCTCGCCGTAACCGGTGAATACCTGCAGGTAGCCCTTGAGGTCGCCGAGCAGCGGGTAATGCCAGTCCAGTTGCAGGGCGCCGCGGTTGGTGCTGGTGTTGTAGCGAATCAGCGCGCCCAGGTCGTGCCGGTTGCGGCGCCACTTGACGCGGATGTCGCCGTGGCCGAGAAAGTCCTCGATGTCCGGGTTGTCGTCATCGGAATCGGTTTCCACGCGCAGCCACGGGCGGATGTAAAGCTGCCAGTCACCACGCTCGAATCCGAAGTTGGCGTAAACCCGGTCCCAGCTGCGCGAGCGAGGCTGGCTTCTGCCGTTGGATTCGTGAATGAACCCGAGCCCGACGAATTGCCAGCGCATGCCAGGCAGATCCAACCCCGTGCGCCAGGTCGAAAAGATCTCGGGCCGGTAGTTGGTTTCGCGAAACGGCGAGGAATCATCGTTGTTGAAGGCCTGCCAGGCGGATTGCTGGGTAAAGCCGACCCAGACATCGCCGTTGTTGCCGATCAGGTTGTTGAGAACCTTGGTCTTGAAGCTGATCTGGAAC
>JBLRWT010000234.1:0-4276 GCA_047921095.1 Wenzhouxiangella sp.
GGTCGGGAGTGGTCCTGATGCCCCGAGTGCCGGGGGCCGGAGATATTGTCTGGTTACAGTTCACGCCCCAGGCCGGACATGAGCAGGCGGGGCACAGGCCGGCTGTTGTGTTGAGTCCGGCAAGTTACAACGGCAAGACCGGACTCATGCTTTGCTGTCCGATGACGACCCAGGTCAAGGGTTATCCTTTCGAAGTGGTACTCAAGGGAGAAAAAAGCGTCGTACTTGCCGATCAGGTCAAGAGCCTGGATTGGCGGGCGAGAAAAGCAAAGCAAAAAGGAAAAGTGACCGCAAAAGAGCTCTCGGCAATCAGAGCCCTGGCCAAAACCCTGCTAGGCCAAGATTAAGCTGCTAGCAGCTTCGCTTTGTTTTTCCGTCTTCCGTCCTCTGTCCTCCGACCACCGACCACCGACCACCGACCTGTAGCTTGGCTTTCCATGGGCCAGGCTTTTGGCCGTCGGGGATGCGACCCCGACCTACGTGTAGCGCGGCTCAGCGACTTCCGACCACCAAGCTCACTCCTTCAACCGACCGATCAACTCGGCCAGGGCCTTGCCGCGGTGGCTGATTCGGGCTTTTTCGGAGAAGGGGAGTTCGGCGGCGGAGATGCCCAGGTGGGGGTCCTGGAACAGGGGGTCGTAGCCGAAGCCGTTGTTGCCGCGCGGGGCTTCGAGGATGTGGCCATGCCAGGTGCCGCTGACGATGATCGGTGCCGGGTCTTCGGCATGCCGCAGCAGGGCCAGGCAGCAGAAGAAGCTTGCCTTGCGTCGTTCCATTGGCACACCGTCGAGCTTTTCGAGCAGCAGGGCATTGTTGTCTTCGTCGGTGGCGTTTTCGCCGGCGAAGCGGGCCGAATAGATGCCAGGCTGGCCGTTGAGCGCGTCGACGACCAGGCCCGAGTCATCACCCAAAGCAGGCAGATTTGACGCCTGGCTTGCGGCGCGGGCCTTGAGCAGGGCGTTTTCGACAAAGGTCAGCCCGGTTTCGGCGACCGGATCGACGTTGAAATCGCGTTGCGACAGGACCTGCCAGTGGACCGCCTCGAGCAAGTGTCCCAGCTCTTTCAGTTTTCCGGCATTGGCGCTGGCCAGGACCAGTTTTTCAAGCGGCATCGAGCGCGGCCTCCTGGGCCTTGATCAGTTCGGCCACGCCCTTGGCGGCCAGGTCGAGCATGGCGTCGAGTTCGGAACGACGAAAGGCGTGGCCTTCGGCCGTGCCCTGGACTTCGATAAAGCCACCGCCATCGTTCATGACCACGTTCAGGTCGGTGTCGGCAGCGGCATCCTCGATATAGTCGAGATCGAGTACCGGATCGCTGCCGACCATGCCGACCGACACGGCCGCGATTCGCCCGTGGATCGGGTTGCGCTTGATGCGGCCGGCGGCAAGCAATGTATCGACCGCATCGACCAGGGCGACGTAGGCGCCGGTGATCGAGGCGGTTCGTGTGCCGCCGTCGGCCTGCAGTACGTCGCAATCGATGGTGATCGTGCGCTCGCCCAGGGCCTGCATGTCGATCACGGCGCGCAGGCTGCGACCGATCAGGCGTTGGATTTCCAGGGTTCGACCGCCCTGCTTGCCACGGGTGGCCTCGCGCATGTTGCGGCTGCCGGTCGAGCGCGGCAGCATGCCGTATTCGGCTGTCAGCCAGCCGCTGCCCTTGCCGCGCAGCCAGGGCGGAATGCGCTCTTCCACACTGGCGGTGCACAGAACCCGGGTATCACCGCAGGAAATCAGGACCGAGCCCTCGGCATGCTTGGTGAAATGGCGCTGTATGGTCACAGGCCGCAGTTCGTCGGGACGACGTCCGGAAGGTCTCATCAGTACTCACAATTGTTTCTATTACGGAGCCGGCAAGGTTACCATGAGCGGCTTGATAAGAAGCCTGGGACCACACCATGATTCGAAGCATGACCGCCTATGCCATGCAGTCGATCCAGACACCGCTCGGTCAGCTCACCTGGGAGTTGCGATCAGTCAACCAGCGCTACCTTGACCTGTCCCTGCGTCTGCCGGAAGATTTTCGCATGCTCGAGCCGGCGATCCGTCAGCGATTCAAGGATGCGCTGAATCGGGGCAAGATCGAGGTCGGGCTGAAATTCCAGGCCGACCCGGCCGCGGCCACGGCCAACATGCGCCTGAATGACGACCTGGCGCGCGCCCTGGTGCGTTGCCATGATGACCTGACCGCCCTGAGCGGTGGCGCGGCCCAACCGGACCTGGTTCATCTGTTGAATTGGCCGGGTGTGGTTGTCCAGGAGCGGCCGGATTTCGAATCCGAGCGCGAAGCCGCGCTGGATCTGCTTGACAAGGCGCTGGCCGCCCTGATCGAGGCGCGTGAGCAGGAAGGGTCGGCAATTGCTGAAATGATCCAGTCCCGCCTTGACCGCATCGAGGCCGAGGCCGAGCAGGTGCGCCGACACCTGCCGCAGATTCGCACCGCCCTGGAGCAGCGTTTTCGTGATCGCCTGGCCGGCCTCAGCCAGCCGGTCGAGCCCGGCCGGATCGAGCAGGAGGTGGTGCTGCAATTGCAGAAGCTCGACGTGGACGAGGAACTGGACCGCCTGCGGGCGCACGTCGCCGAAATCCGCCGCGTGCTGGGCCTGGCCGAGCCGGTCGGTCGGCGGCTGGATTTCCTGATGCAGGAGCTCAATCGCGAGGCCAATACGCTGGGCTCGAAGGCCTCGGTGGTCGAGACCGGCCAGGCGGCGGTGGAGCTGAAGGTATTGATCGAACAGATGCGCGAGCAGATTCAGAATGTCGAATAAGGGCGAACTGTATTTGATTGCCGCGCCCTCAGGCGCCGGCAAGACCAGCCTGATGCGGGCCTTGCTCGAGCGCTGCCCGCATCTGGCGCTTTCCGTTTCCGACACCACCCGGGCGCCCCGGGCCGGTGAAGTCGACGGCGAGCAGTATCATTTTGTCGATCTCGAGTCTTTTCGGCGGGATATCGAAGCCGGGGCCTTTCTGGAACATGCCGATGTCTATGGCAACTGCTACGGAACCCGGCGCGACCGGGTCGAGGCGCTGTGGGCGCAGGGACGCGACGTCCTGCTCGAGATCGATGTCCAGGGCGCGGCCCAGGTGCAACAACGATTCCCTGAAGTTTGCTCCATTTTCGTTTTGCCACCTTCAATGAAAGCGCTGTCGGAACGCCTGATCCAGCGTGGCTCCGATGTCCCGGCCGTCATCGAGCGTCGCCTGGGTGAGGCCCGCAACGAGCTCGAGGCGTGCGGCAATTTTGGCTGGATGGTCGTCAACGACGATTTCGACCGGGCGCTGGATCAATTGCTGGCCATCGTCACCGCCTGGCCGCTGCGGCGTCAGCGCCAACAGCACCGGATTGCGAAACTGTTGGATGAAAGCGCCGGTCGAAGTACAATAAGCGATTGATTTCGAATCATTGAGTGCCGGACGCGCCTCGAGAAGGCGGCAGTCTGGCCGTATTGTTTTGCCAAGGAGCACAAGACCGACATGGCACGAGTAACAGTTGAAGATTGCATCCACGCGGTCCCGAATCGTTTTGACCTCGTCATTACCGCCTCGCAGCGCGCGCGCATGATCGCCAATGGCGCCGACCCGCTGGTCGACGAGGCTTCCGACAAGCCGACCGTCATTGCCCTGCGTGAAATTGCCGAAGGGCTGGTCACCGATGCCAACATTGGCGGCCTGCAGGCCGAGCTGGATGCCCGGCTGGCAGCGATGCAGGCAGAAATACCGCCCCCGCCCGATGACGACATGGACTAGGTCGTTGGACCACTCGATTTGAAGGTCGGGTCGCGCTGATGCTGCCCGGTGCGGTCCGCCAGCTTCGCGACCTGCTCAACACCTATCTTGAGCCCGGGCAGGTCGCCCAGGTATTGCGTGCCTACGAAGTAGGCGCCGAAGCCCACCAGGGTCAGAAACGCCGTTCCGGCGAAGACTATATCCTCCATCCGGTGGCCGTGGCCCAGATCCTGGCCGGCATGCGGATGGATCACCTCACCATTACCGCCGCCATCCTGCACGACACGGTCGAAGATACCGTGCTGCAACAGGAAGATATCGCGCGTGATTTCGGTGACGAGGTGGCCAAGCTGGTCGACGGCGTCACCAAGCTCGACAAGATGAAGTTCCGTACCCGCAAGGAGGCCGATGCGGAGAGCTTCCGCAAGCTTCTTCTGGCCATGAGCCGTGATTTGCGGGTCATCTTCATCAAGCTGGCCGACCGGCTGCACAACATGCGCACCATCGGCGCGATGAGCCCGGACGCCAGGCGCCGGATTTCTTCCGAAAC
>JBLRWT010000235.1:0-4271 GCA_047921095.1 Wenzhouxiangella sp.
TTCCGTCTTCCGTCCTCTGGCCTTCCACCTTTCAACCGCCTTCAAGCCCTCGCCACCACCCAGACATCCACTCTCTCCACCCCGGCGCGCTTCAGCAGTCGGGCGCATTCATTCAACGTTGAGCCTGTGGTCATGACATCGTCGACCAGGCTGACGTGCTTTGTCCCAGGCGGCAGATGATTGAGTTTGAACGCGCCGCGAACATTACCTCGGCGTCGATCCGCCGGCAGTTCCGACTGGGCCAGGGTGGCGCGGGGGCGGGTCAGGGCGCCGGTCCACGGCAGGCCGGCGAAATGCCGGCTCAGGTCGCGACACAAAAATTCGGCCTGGTTGAAGCCGCGGGTCAGGCGACGACGGTAATGCAATGGCACGGGCAGCATCAGGTCCGGGCGGGGTGCGGCCTGGTCCTGTAGTGATCCGGCCAGCAGCCTGGCGAGCAGGCGGCCGGCGGCCAGGTCACGTTGGAACTTGAACTGCTGGACCAGTTGCTCGATGTCACCCCGGTAGGCAAATCCGGACCAGGCCGAATCGAAGCTGGGCAGCCGGCTGGTGCAGCGCCCGCACAATGCCACCGAACGCACCAGTTCCAGGCCGCAGCGGCGGCAACCGGCGTCCACCCGCGGAAGGTCACCTTCGCAACCGGCACAGCAATCCATCTGCTCGCGCCCGGCCAGCCCGCAAACCAGGCAGACGGCTGGATACAACCATTGGTCAACTTTCACGCGCCCTCTCTGGTTGACAGGAACAGGTGGCAGTCCGGATACTACGCACCACTTGTTCACGCCCTCTTGATCATGCCCGATACCAAGCTTAGCACTGCCCCGCGCCACGACTGGACCCGAGCCGAGGCCGAAGCGCTGTTCGATCTGCCTTTCAATGACCTTCTTCATCAAGCCCAGCAGGTACATCGGCAGCATTTCGACGCCAACGAAGTGCAGATTTCCACCCTGTTGTCGATCAAGACCGGGCGCTGTCCGGAAGACTGCAAGTACTGCCCGCAATCGGTGCGCTGGAACACCGGCCTGGAGGACGAGGCCCTGCTGCCGGTCGACCAGGTTCGGGCCGCGGCCCGACGGGCACGCGAGTCGGGCGCGGGACGCTTCTGCATGGGCGCGGCATGGCGCCGGCCGAAGGACCGCCAACTGGACCAGGTGATCGAGATGCTGAAGGTGGTCCGCGAGGAGGGTCTGGAAACCTGCCTGACCCTGGGCATGCTGACCGATGCCCAGGCCGCGCGGCTGAAGGAAGCCGGGCTGGATTACTACAACCACAACCTCGATACCTCGCCCGAGTATTACAAAGAGATCATTTCGACCCGAACCTACGACGACCGCCTGGAAACCCTCCGGGCCGTGCGCGAGTCCGGCATGAAGGTCTGCTGCGGCGGCATCATCGGCATGGGCGAATCACGCGCCGACCGCGGCGCCCTGCTGGTGGAACTGGCCAACCTGCCGGAACACCCCCAGTCGGTTCCAATCAACCGCCTGGTCCAGGTGCCGGGCACGCCACTGGACGGCACCCCGGCGCTCGATCCGTTCGAGTTCGTCCGCACCATTGCCGTGGCCCGAATCATGCTGCCGACCTCGCGCGTGCGCCTGTCGGCCGGGCGCGACGACATGAGCGACGAGTTGCAGGCCCTTTGCTTCCTGGCCGGTGCCAATTCCATTTTCTATGGCGACAAGTTGCTCACCACCGGCAACCCGGACACCGCGGCCGATGATCGACTGCTGGAAAAACTCGGCATCAACCGGGGGCGACAGGCCACCCCGAACAGCCAGTCCACCGCCGATGCGGCCTGAGGCACCGGCGACTGGTCTCGAGTTTCACCTTCTTCCATCATGACCGCCAGCCTGAAGATGCGCCTGACTGCCGCAGCCAGCGAGCGCGCCAGTCAATCCCTGGTGCGTCATCGTCGGGCCACCGTTATCACCGGTACCGGGGCCGGTGTCCGTCGTGATGAAAAAGCGCTGATCAACTTTTCCGCCAACGATTACCTCGGCCTGGCTCGAGACCCAAGGCTGGCTGCAGCCATGGCCGAAGGCGCACACCGTTATGGCACCGGCGCCGCAGCGTCTCCATTGGTCACGGGCCACAGTCCGATCCATGCTGAGCTGGAGAGCGCATTGGCCGATTTCACCGGCTTCGAAGCAGTCGCGCTGTTGCCGTCTGGCTACCAGGCGAACCTCGCTGTCGGCCAGGCATTGGTCGGGCGCGGCAGCCACGTCCTGGCCGATCGCCTCAATCATGCCAGCCTCAATGACGGCTTGCGTCTGAGCGGCGCCCGGCTGACACGTTATCGTCACGCTGACGCCGATCATGCCGCCGAGCGGATCATGCCGAAGACCGAATTGATCGTGACCGACGGTGTATTTTCCATGGACGGCGATGTCGCGCCCCTGCACGAGCTGACATCGCTTGCCGCCGAGACCGACACCGCCGTGTGGCTTGATGATGCCCACGGCTTCGGCGTGCTGGGTGATGACGGCCGCGGCAGCCTGGAGGCGATGGGACTGAGCCCGGACAAGATCGATGTCTTTGTTGCCACCTTCGGCAAGGCACTCGGCACCAGCGGCGCTTTCATTGCCGGTGACCGGGCCATGATCGAGCACCTGGAAAACACCGCCCGGCCTTTGATCTACTCCACTGCCCTGTCACCAGCGCTGGTCGCGGCCACGCTGAAAGCATTGGAACTGATTCGAACCGAATCCTGGCGTCGGGAGAAACTGCATACGACAATCGACCTGTTCCAAGGCCTGGCCAGTCGCGCCGGCCTGGACGTTGTCGACTCGAGGACTCCCATTCAGATCATGAAGGTCGGCGACAACCACCGTGCGCTGGCATGGAGTGAGCAACTGGCCGAAGCCGGCTTCCTGGTCAGCGCCATCCGCCCGCCCACCGTCCCGGCGGGCAGTGCTCGCTTGCGAATCGCATTGAGCACGTCCCACACGGCTCGGGAAATCGAAGGCCTGATCGAATGTCTATCCGGGCTTGGTGGCGGGTACTGATGAATCTCGTGGTCGAGAAAGTCGGCAGCGGACCTGCCCTCACCCTGGTCCATGGCTGGGCCATGCACGGCGGGCTGTTTCAGGGCCTGGCCCGTGAACTGGATGGTTTCGAACTGCGGCGGGTTGACCTGCCCGGCCACGGGCTCAACCGCGAGCTTGAGTGGCCGTCAGATCCGGGCACTATCAGCGAGTCACTGATCGACGCCACTGCGGGCGGCTGGCTGGTTGGCTGGTCGCTCGGCGGTTTGCTGGCGATGCAGGCCGCGCTGGCCGAGTCGGCCCGAGACCACCGCACCATTCGCGGCTTGATCCTGATCGCGGCGACCCCATGTTTTCCCCGGCGTGAGCATTGGCCGCATGGCGTGGCCGAAGCGCTGGTGGAACAAATGGCGATCGATCTTGAATCAGAGCCAGAGCAGGTCTTGAATCGTTTCCTGGCGCTGGAGGTCCACGGCAGCGCGCATGCGGCAGCCGACCTTCGCCTGCTCAGGAAGGAAGCCTTTCGCCACGGCCTGCCGTCAACCGCCGCACTGCGCGCCGGCCTGGACGTGTTGCGGACCAGTGACCTGACCAGCCAGCTCGACCAACTGAAGTTGCCGGTCTTGCTGATTGGCGGACGCCGTGACCGGCTGGTCCCGTATGCTGCACTGGAAGCCAGCGCACAGGCTTTGCCGGATGTTCACCTGGTGCACATTCCAGGCGCTGCCCATGCGCCGTTTCTGACCAACCCGGCGGCGGTCGCAGATGCGATCCGACAATGGACCAACACGGACACACCATGACCCTGGACACCATCGCCGTCGCCCGAGCATTCAGCCGCGCAGCGACCAATTACGATCGCCACGCCGTGCTCCAGCGCGAGGTGGGGGAACGGCTGCTGGGCCGGCTCGATGGGCTGATCTTCAAACCCGGCCTGATCCTTGACCTCGGATGCGGCACCGGCGTGCAGGCTCAAGCCCTGAATCAGCGCTTTGGGGATGCGCGGGTCGTCGCCATGGATCTGGCGCTGCCGATGCTCGATGCGGCCAGCTCACGCCGTGGCTGGTGGAAAAAGCGATTCGATTGCGTCGCCGGCAACGCCACGGCGCTGCCATTGGCCGAAGCCAGCTTCGACCTGGTCTACTCCAATTTGATGCTGCAATGGTGTGATGACCTGGCTGGCACCCTGGCCAGCCTGCGCCGGGTGCTAAAACCCGGGGGCCTGCTGCTGGTCTCAACCTTCGGCCGCGACACCCTGACCGAGTTGCGCCAGGCCTGGGCGAAGGT
>JBLRWT010000236.1:0-4266 GCA_047921095.1 Wenzhouxiangella sp.
ATCGGGATATTTTTGCGGGGTTCTCGTCGAGTATACGCTATCTCATCCCGTACGGTAACTTTTTTGATAATCAGCCTGAACCGAGATTCTTTTGTACCGTGCGGGGTAAACGGGTCCAGTCACGCAGCGCCAGGGCCGTAAACATGCGCGTAAACACGTAAACATGGACATCTCCCAAGAGATGGCGCGATTTCTCCTGAACTTTGTCGGCGCTCAGTGCGGCGCATGCGGCAGCGGGCAGGGTTCACCTATGGGTTGATCAATTTATAACCAGTTCGGTAGTTTTCAGGCACGCTGAACCTGGCCGATCGGCCATTCGAGGCTTTCTGGGGTAGGCGGGGCAGTTAGCCCGGACTGAACAGGGCCGCGGCTGCGGCCTGGCCCTTCAGATTCGCCAACGTGGGTGGATGTCCCAATTGTTCATTGTTCCGATCGAAACTCGGATCCTCTCGATAAAGAGAGTTGGCCCCGCTCGGCCCGAGCGAAGGAAATGGAGCTCAAATCAGTTTGACAGAGCGGAGGCGTCCATATATGTCCCGATTGTTCGTCGATTGTTCGCGATTGCTCGTGTCTGAACCTAACACGGACCAGTGACGATCTTGGTGACTTGCAGGTCCATTGCCTGGAAGCCTGGCAGCTCCGGCTCGATGCGCACCAGGGTGCTGTTACAGTCAATCGGTTCCAACGTGATGGTTCCCCAGGGGATGCGCACCACATCATCAGGGTCGAAAGCCAGACCGAATTCAGCGCCCTCGGTCAAATGCATGTCATTGGATACGATGCTGCCATCGACCAGCCGACCAGTGCCAATCAGCCAGACCTGCTCGCCGGCCAAGTAGGTGTAGTAGGTAAGAATGAAGGTCTCGCCGTCGGCTTCCAGCGCGAGTTGAAAGCCTTCGCCACTGCGCTGTGGATCAAAGTAATTGCCGGCTAGCGAGGCCAGGAAAGGATCCGCCTTCGGGCGAAGGCAGTTGCCGGGAACCAGCTTGGTCGTCGACAGGCTGATCTGTTCAAACTCCGGTAATTGTGACTGGAAGTTCAATGTAGCGTGATTGCAGTCTAGAAACTGCAACGTGACCGTTCCCCAGATGATTCTCTCGACATCGTCGGGGTCGAAGGCCGGCCCGAAATCGGCACCGCGGGTGATATGCATGTCGGCCACGGCGATCTCGCCGCCTTGCAGAGTGCCGGTGCCGATCATCCAGACCTGCCTTCCGGACAGGTAGGTATAGCAGGTCAGGATGAAGGTATTGCCGTCGGCTTCCAGCGTTAGCTGGCAACCTTCGCCGCTGCGCTGCGGATCAAAGTAATTGCCGGCAATCCTGGACGGGAAGCTCATGGACGCAGGCACGAATGGGATGTCCAGTTCGACCGATATGTCCGCCGGCTCGACAGCGGCCGAAGGCGCGAAACTCAGATCGACTATGGCACCCGTCCGTAATTCCGGAAATTCATAATCCGGATCGTAGCTGGCACCATGGGGAACGAATGGGCATTTGATCCCGTCTGCCAGCATCGAACAAAAGACTAGATCAAAATCCGGTCGCCCCAGGCCGAAATTCCAGTCGCCGGTGAAACTGAGTATGGTGCCGCCTTGCTGGGGCGGCTGGTCCCAGGACTTGCTTATGTCGATGCTTTCCAATGCGTAGGGCACGTGCAAGTCACGCTTCACCCGGTTTTCAAGCAGTATTTGAACTGCCGGATCTACCTCCACATCATTGATTCGGCTCTGAACTGGAAAATGGGCCCGCGGGTCGTATACCGACTGGTTGTTTCTCGCGAATGCATCCGTGTTAGTCAGTCGAGCGACCAGAGGTTCGAATTCCCCTCCGGGGAAGATCGCGATATCGACGTAGGTCGATTGATAGGCGTCCAACGGGCCGGCGTCGCAGTGGATGTGGGCCCCGGATTGGGTGCAGCTGCCCTCCGGTTCAGAACCCACCAAGGCCCAGCCGGCCGGAACTCGCAGCTCGAGTGGCGAGCCGGTTGCGTCGACCCTGCTGTAATTCTGGATTTCAACCCGTACCTCCACCCGTTCGGAATCGGAGGAAAGGCCGCGCAGAAATACCCCGAGATCGCGCTGGTCGGGTGCGGCCAGCGCGGGCATGGCGGCCGCCGCGGCGTGGCGCAGGGCATTGAGGCTGAGCGCGGCGTGGGCAGGATCGATGTCCCAGATGTCGCGCCCGCAGGGGACTCCCTGTGGGCAGTCGACGTCGGGATTGGCCATGCGATTGGAATTGTTGGCTGACATGATGGTGCCCATGTAGACGGGATGGCCGCCATTGTCGACTCCGATCTCCTCGCGGTGGCCGCGGGAGAATTCCCAATACCCGCGAGGCGAGAAGCTATCGTTCACGTAATGACCCAGGCCCAGAGCATGTCCGGCCTCGTGCAGAAATACGGTGCCGTTCGGTGTCGTGCATCGCCTCATATCGTCCTGCACGATGAAAAGCGACATGCCCGGGTTGTCGATCAGTTGTCCCGGCAAGGCCAGCGGTGCATTGCCACAAAAATCGTTCTGCACCCTAGGCCGGAAATAGACAGCCAGATCGGCGCCTGTCGCCTCGCGCAATGTGTTGAACCGATCGGTGTTCCAAATATGAATTCCCTGTTGGCCAAGCTGGCCTATGGTCAAAGACTCATCGGTTACGAACTCATGCACTCCGGCATTGCGAAACAGGATGTGCACACCGCTTTCACGCAGTATGCGGTTGGAATACGCGATCCAGGTATCGAACTTGCTTTCCAGGCGCGAGCCCGGGTAGCGATCCGGCATCGACTGGCTGTGGAGAAACAACACATCGATCACCGCGGGTTCGCCGTCGTCAAACATCACCGATGTGTCAACCTGGTGCATTGATGCGCCGATCAACGTGTCGCCGGGTGCCGGCACCAGTTCCATCGACACGCTGACCGGACCGGGTTCGTGGTGCATGAGGCCGAAAAACACCGGCGGCTGCACGGTCGGTTCGTCCGGAAATACGCACTCCACCCGGTTACCGGCCACCTCGCAGGGAAACTGACGACCCCTGGCCGATGCGGCCTCGATGAACGTGGTGTGGGGCGGCAGGTCGACCAGCAGCCTGGTACCCCCGGAAAACTCGCAGCAGCCGTTGTCGAACAGCACCCGCGCGTCAAACACGTAGCTGACCGGCAGATCCACCATGGGCGCTGCCACATCGGCCAGCTCGAATTTCGTGATTTCGATTGTACGGCCACCACCTTGTATGGTCTGGGCTGCCGCCTGCACAGCGGTGGAAGCCGGATGGGCGAACGGTGGAATCACCTGGCAGTCCAGCGGTTCTGGGTGATCCGCTGCAATTTCAACAGCCAGTGCGGCCGGGAGACCAAAGGCCACGAGCAAGGCACACGCCAATAACCGCGCTAATCTCGCCACAATGGGGGCCATCCACCTGGATGGCAAAAAAGGTTCCAAACGAGACATCTTCTGGTCCCTCCTTAGCGCGTGCGGGACGCACGGATAGAGATTAGCATGCCGCTGGCGATTTTTGAATCAGGTGCTGAAAATGTCAATTTCCTGGATTCAGGACCTGCTCGAGCAGATCGGCAGGGACCGGGCGTGAAATCGGGTAACAGATTACCCATAAAGGAGAACATGGACAGCCATATCTTGAGGGAAGGCGCGATTTCTTCGCACCTGTGTCGGAGCCCAGTACTGCGCATGCGGAATCGGGCAGGGTTCTCGTGGAACTTGGTTAATTTATGACCAGTTCGGCGGATTGCAGGCACGTCGAATCTGGCCAGTTGACCGCTCGATACGTTCCGACTTACGTGGGGCAGTTAGCCGGGACTGAATAGCGCTGCGGCTGCGGCCTGTCCCTTTATGTTACGTGATGGGTGCCCCGATTCGATCCGCTTATACTTCCTGCGTGCCGCGCATGGATCGTGACTCCGTTGTCGCCGTGCATCGGGGCAGCATCCGGGCTTGAAGGCACCGGTGAAATCGGGTAAAAGGACTGGTTTGACACGGGAGGCTGGTCTTGAAGCAAAAAGCCGGTATGGCATTGGTCGTCATGGCAGCATTGTTGCTTGGCGCTTGCGGTTCGATTCCAATGGGCACGATGTGGAAGATGTACCGGATGGGGCCGGAAGGCTTGCTCAATGCGGATCCCGTGGAAGTGCGGGCGGCGGTGTTGTCGGCCACATGGTTCCTCGATGACAAGAACTTCGACGCAGGCCGGCTGGAGATTGAAATGACGCGCGCTGACGAAAGCGTCGAGTCATTCGAATTCGTCCTGGAAGACG
>JBLRWT010000237.1:0-4258 GCA_047921095.1 Wenzhouxiangella sp.
CGGGCATCGGCCGCCCCTGGCGGACTGACTGGCGCGCTGGCGCAGCCGGCGAAAAGTACCAAGATCATGGCTGCTGCCAGCAACGGCGTGCCAGCCTGACGGTATTTGCGGATTGATGTGTTCATTGCTTTTCTCCTGCGCGCTTCATTTCCTCAGCCAGGGCATCAGCGGCCTTGATCAGCTCTCTGTTGACCTCTTCGGCCTTCCTCGACTCAGTCCTGGCTGCGGCAAGCTCGGCTTCCACCCGCGCCTCCTGCGCCAGGCGATCAGCGATCATCATGTTGTTGTCCCCCACAGCCCTGTCGGCCAACAGCAGTTTCTGTCGCGCAGCATCCAGCTCCGCGCCAGCGTAGTGGCCCGCGTCGATCTTCTCGGCATTGGAGATGGCCGTACGGGCAGCGTCCAGTGACGAAGTGGGTGCGAGCTGAGGGGCCGAAGCGCAGGCACCAAGCACCAGCGCCGCGATTAGGACGCCTGCCATACCGGCTATCCTCCGGACAGCCGGGAATTGAGTGAATTTGTTCATCTCAAATCTCCAAAGTGGCATGAACAAGCAACACGTTGGAGCATGAGCGGATGCAGGAAGGGATTCTGTTCGATAACGTACATTGGATGTGGCAGACACGAACAGGTGCGGACCACAACAAGCAACTGAATCACAAAGACAATACATCCCGTTCGAGCGGCAAATCACCCGGCGCGCTCAATTTCCTGGACCTTTATCAAACTGATCAGGCGGTTGCCGTGGTCCGACCCCGTCATCCGTGGCTTCGTGGCTTCCGAAGAAATCCGGCAGGTCACCAGTCGGTGTAATCGGCAGCGCGGAAGGTGTTCAGCGCTTTTGCCGACGTCCAAGGGTGCTGTCCAGGCGCCGCCTCATCTTATGTGCTGCACCGTCGACGGCCTGCGCCACGGTCGCCGCTGTTTCGGTCACGGCTACGGGCTGGAGACCTTCGAGCCTGGCTTCCAACAGGCAGCGCATGTCAGCGTTGCCGGATTTCTTGTCGCTGTTCTCGTCGCTGAGGTGAACTTCCACGCGCGTCACCTGGTCCGCAAAGCGGTCCAGAACGTTTCTGATTGTGGCTTCGGTCCGCTCCGGCAGTGCATCGGATTGATTGATGTTGTCATCGGTGTTGATCTGAATGAGCATGTCACATACCTCAGTAGCGGTAGATCGCGGCGATTCCCGTTTTGGTCGGCATTCGTTCCGTCGGCACGACGACCACTTCTCCTCCCATCTTGAGCACTACGGAACCAAGGTCGTCGAGCACGTCGTCAAGTTCGGGGTGGGAAATGTCGTCGAATTCAAGCTCGCCGGTCGACGCGTCGACCCGGCCGGGGATTTCCCGGCGAGCTTCGATCAGCAGGGTAGCCACGCGCCCGCCGACGGCTGCCCGCGCCACTTCCGCCAGGTCGTCGGCGGCGAGACCCTTGGGCTTGTTACTGCCGAATGTATCCACAAGCCCGGCCAGGCGCGCGAGGTACCGGGGCTCGATGGTTTGCCAGACCCGCTCGCGAAACTCGTCGATCGACGCCAGCGCGTCCGGATGTACGCCCAGGCTCTGGGAAATCAGGAAAGGGTTGTGGCTGAGCTCGTGGAACATGTGGTGGTGCTCCGGCAGGGCGGCGAGAAGCAGCGGCAGGCCGGAGGGCTTGGAATGGTGTTCGAGGACCGCGCGATCGACAACACGGAAAAATCGCTCCGCGTCACTGTCGAGTTCGTCTTTCCTGCCTCCATGGCCATGGTGCATGGGTGCCTGGCCGCCGCCGCTGCCGCCGTAGGCCGAGACCGTCTGACGGGGATCAGTGAGTTCTTCACCGAGCGCCTCGGTGATCGTCTGCGGCACGCCATCGGCAGTCGCGATCTCGTCCAGGGCGTCGCGGTTGCCCTCGAATAATTTCATCTCGTGCCGGTTCAAGGCGAGTACCTGGTATCGATCCGCTGATTGCAGGATGCGCAGCAAGGGCTTGGTATGAAAGCTGTCCGCCACTACCGCCAATTCGGGGACGGGGCGCTGGAGCTTGTAGACCCGGAACGTACTCCTGGCACGCAACACTGCCAGTCCGTCAAGAGTGCAGTTCCAGAAGTCGTGATCTTCAGCGAGGCCCAGCATGGGTTCGAGCAAGCGCCGGATCTCGTCGCTCTCAAACTTTTGCCGAAGGGATTCCTCCAGCGCTTTCACCAGATTCTTGAAGCGTATCGGATCCTGCTGATTGTCCGGGTGATCCCGATGAGTCGGTTGAAAAAGCGAAAGGCACGGCGGATCACATTCATCCCAGAGCCCCGCTGCGGCGTCTTGGTCAACACTGTTCACTGACATTCTGAAGGTCTCCAACATGGCACATTGATTCGTATAACACACCGGCCCGCCCATTGATGTGCGGCATCGAATATTAGGGGATTGCCAGACTTGACCCCTATGTCTACATGACCCCACTTTTTCCTGGTGTCAGGGGCTGAACTGCCGAATACATCTCACCCGGTAAAGTCCCGTTTTGTTGGCAGTAGCCTGGATTCCGACGTCAAAGCTCTGGATCCACCCGGAGCTCACCGGATCAGCCGAAGATTCCGTGGAGCTCCAGTACAGGTCGTTTCCGAATCCGCCGCGGCCGCCCAGATGCAGGGTGGTGTACAGATTGGGGGAGTTGTTGCCGCATCCGGCATCGGTGCCCAGACCGACAAAACGCCCCAGCTCGCAGATGGCGGGCAGATACCAGTCGGTGTAGCCTGCCGCTGACTGGTTCAGACAAGCCTGTGCAGCGGGATAATCACCCGGGTCGGCACCCAGCACGGCGCTGTTTGCAGGGCCGTCATACAGGCTGTCCGCGTTTGTCTCCGCGAGCGATGTCGCCCATTGAGCGCTGTTCTCATCGCTCAATGCCGCCACTTTCCCGCCGATCGAACCGAATGCCGGGGTTGAGTCATCCACGGCGAACAGGTAGCCACCCTCGTAGATACAGCCGTAGCCGAGCACCAGCACGTTCACATCACTCGGCGGTGCGTTATGGCTATGCAGCGAGACAATCCCCGGCACCGGCTCAGTGCCGGGCGCACCGGTGCAGGCATTGGCGGAAACATCATGGCTGGCGCTGGCGCCGGGTGTGATTGTCACGGTGCAGCTTGCGCCGGCGGCCAGGGTGCCGACACAGGTGTTGTTGCTGATTATCGTGCCGGCAGGCAGTCCGGAGACACTTACCTGCAGGCCGACCACCGCTCCGCTAACGGTGTTGGTGAACACAATCTGGCGTGCATTACCTGGGAGGGGCGGATCCTCGCCCGGGGCGTCCACGGCCAGTGCCAGTGAATTGATGGAGCTCAGCGGGGGTGTCGCTGCAGCCAGATCGCGGCAGACGCTGTCCACGTCCACCCGGCAGCCCGCTCCACTGGGCAATGTCCGGTCGACGCTGCAGGACGCGGGAGGGTCAGGGTCCGGCGGCCCCGGCGGCTGGAGGTTGCCGGCCCCACTGGGGAAGCACTGGGCAAACGTGGGCGGTGTGATCGCGGCGATACGCAAGGTGTTGCCGGACTGGTTGACGAAATCGGCCGGCACAAAGCCCACGATGTCGCCGTTGCTCATGACTGTGTCGACGGCGATGGGAAGCGTCTCCCCGCCCGGGTCGGTGAACATCAGCACCACCTGGGCGCGCAGATCGGGGCTCTGCCAGAGCATACCGGTGGCAAGCCCCACGGAGAGGAGCGCCATCAGGCTCATCCTGTGGCTGCTCCGGTGCAGCACCACAAAGGCACCGGCAAGGAAAGCGACTACCAGCAGGCCCAGAGCCCAAGGGTTGTCCACCGGCACGGTGGCCACCGGGGCCGTGGTGATCTCCTGCGCGTTCGCGCTGGATGCGAGCAGCCACAGGATGCCGAAGGCACCGGCGAGGCCCGGATGGCGTGCGGTCATTATGGTTTCCCCTTGCCCATTTATTGTTCTGATGACCGGACGCTAAGTGATCAACGGACCCCTGTCCACCTCGGCGGTCGAAGGCTCAATGAGCTCGGGGCCTCGGGGTCACCCATTGGCCGTCTCAGTCCCAGGCGGCGCATGAGGGGGTTGGAGGGATCAAACATCAATCCCACCACCCCTCCTGGTCGCGGGAGCGATTCCTGCTTCGATCATTACTATACATTGCTAGACTTGACCCCTATGTTTCTGACTACTATACAAAGCGAGACTTGACCCCCTTTCCATTCACGTCGGCGGCCGAAGGCCCGATGTGCCTGGGACCACGGGGTCACCCATTGGCCGTCCCAGTC
>JBLRWT010000238.1:0-4237 GCA_047921095.1 Wenzhouxiangella sp.
TCATCTGTTGCCTGACAGACTGATGGGCTGGGTCGTTGCGATCGGCTTCTGCCTGATGGCGCTGTGGATGGTGTTTTCGAAAGGCCACAGCGAAGAAGAAGTTCCCGGCCCGATCAGCAGTCGATACGCCTTTACCACCGCGCTGCTGATTTTCCTCATGCTCGAATTCGGCGACAAGAGCCAACTCGCCACGGTTGGGCTGTCGGTCGCCCTGGAACCGGCCTGGAAGGTTGGCCTTGGCGCAACCCTGGGCAGCGTTGTGGTCAACCTGCCCATGATCTGGCTTGGTCACAAACTGAAGGAACGCTTCCCGGAACGACTGTTCCACTGGCTGGCGACCATGACCTTCGCGGCAGTGGGAATCACCCTGCTGGTCCACCAGTTTCTGTCATATTAGGGAAATAAGGGAGAGGTGAAAGAGCACGAAGAAATTAGGGCAAAAGATAAAAGCAAAACCCTTCCAACGCAAAGACGCAAAGACGCGAAGAAAAACGTAAAAGGAAAATGGGATTGCGCTTTCGAGCAGGCCTGAACCTGCCTTACTGTAAAGTTAGATTTGGCCTTTCCTTATTCTTGCTTCGCGTCTTTGCGTCTTCGCGTTAAAAAGGTTTTCGCTCTTTGTTCATGGATGCAGCCAATCGCTCTAGGCCTTCTTCTATGCTGACGGTTGGTTCGTAGCCCAGGTCGCGGCGGGCGGCTTCGAGGTTGAACCAGTGGGCGGTGGCCAGGTGTTCGACGACGAAGCGGGTCAGCGGCGGGTCGGCGCGTCGGCGGGTCAGGCGCCAGCAGCCCTCGACCACGGCTGCGATGGCCATTGCAGCCGCCTGGGGCACGTTTCCGATCCGCGGCTCTTCTCCGCAGGCTTTCAGCAGTCGGGCGATGATTTCACCGTTGGGCAGGGGTTCGCCGTTGGAGATGAAATACGGCTTGCCCGCTGCCGTCGCCGGCCCGGTCAGGTTATCCAGGGCCAGAATGTGCGCGTCGGCTGCGTTATCGATATAGACCGTATCGATCCGCTTTTCCGGCGCCGGCAGACGAAGCTTCCCCGCCCGGTTTTTCTCGATCAGTCGCGGCACGAGCTGGTTATCGCCAGGCCCCCAGATCAGGTGTGGGCGCAACGCGCAGGTTTTGAGCTCCGGGCCGTTGGCAGCCAGTACCAGGCGCTCGGCACGGGCCTTGGTTTCGGGGTAAGGCGACTGGAAATGCTCCGGGTAGGGCAATGACTCGTCACCATTTTCAATGTCCCCACCCGCGTGAACCACGCTGGGCGAGGAGGTATACACCAGCCGGTCGATGCCATGCTCGGCACAGGCGGCGAGTACGTTGGCCGTTCCGGTGACGTTGGCGGACTCGAAATCCGGCGCATACAGGCCTGGCCCGGCCTTCGCCGCCACATGCATGACCGCATCGCAGCCGTGAGCCGCCCTGAACACGGCAGCGCGGTCGGCGATATCGCCACGATGGCAGGTCACGGCCATGGCTTCCAGCGCCGGATAAGCCGATCGGTTGAGCACACTGACCGTATCGCCCCGCTCGATCAATTGACGCACGATGGCCTGACCCAGAAAGCCACCACCGCCGGTAACTAGGATGTTCATGCCACGGAGTGATTAGGAAACCGGCGGATAGTCTACGATATCGCTGGAATGGGGAACAGGGAAAGGGAAAAGGGAAAAGGGATACCTCTCCCGTTTCCCGTTTCCCGTTTCCCGTTTCCGTTTCCCCTCTTCCACCCCTCTGGCAAACTGGACCGCTTGCCCCCACCTCCCCTGTTTACCGCCAACCTCAGCATTCAACACCCATGAGCCAATACGTCTACACCATGCACCGGGTCAGCAAGATCGTGCCCCCGAACCGCACTTTGATCAAGGATGTGTCCTTGTCGTTCTTTCCCGGCGCCAAGATCGGTGTCCTCGGCCTGAATGGCTCTGGCAAGTCGACCGTGCTGCGGATCATGGCCGGCGAAGACAAGGAGTTCGACGGCGAGGCGCGCCCGCAACCCGGGATTCGCATCGGCCACCTGTCGCAGGAGCCGGACCTGCCCGAAGACCTGACCGTTCGCGAGGCGGTGATGGCAGGCCTGGGCGAGATGAAGGAGCTGCTGGACCGGTTCAACGCCATCTCCGATCGCTTCGCCGAACCCATGGACGATGATGAGATGACCGACCTGCTGGCCGAGCAGGCCGAATTGCAGGACAAGATCGACGCTGGTGGGGGCTGGGAGCTGGATCGTACCCTGGAGGTCGCGGCCGAAGCCTTGCGGCTGCCACCATGGGAGGCCTCGATCAAGCTGCTCTCCGGTGGCGAGCGGCGGCGCGTGGCCCTGTGCCGCCTGTTGCTGTCGAAGCCCGACATGCTGCTGCTGGACGAACCGACCAACCACCTGGATGCCGAATCGGTGGCCTGGCTGGAGCGCTTCCTCGACAATTTCCCCGGCACCGTCATGGCCGTGACCCATGATCGCTACTTTCTGGACAATGTCGCCGGCTGGATCCTGGAAATGGATCGGGGCCGGGGCATTCCGTTCGAAGGCAACTACTCCTCCTGGCTGGAGCAGAAAGAGCAGCGCCTGGGGATCGAGGCGAAACAGGAAGATGCGCGCCAGAAGACGATCAAGTCGGAGCTCGACTGGGTGCGTTCCAACCCAAAGGGACGCCAGGCCAAGAGCAAGGCGCGTCTGAAGCAATTCGAGGAACTCAATTCGAAGGAATTCCAGGCGCGCAATGAAACCCAGCAGATTTACATTCCGCCGGGGCCTCGCCTGGGCGGCAACGTCATCGAGGCGGATGGCGTCAGCAAGGGTTTCGGCAATGACTTGCTGATCGAAGATCTGAGCTTCAAGATTCCTCCGGGCGCGATCGTCGGCATCATCGGCGGCAACGGCGCCGGCAAGACCACCCTGTTCAAGATGATTGCCGGAACGGAGCAGCCCGACCAGGGCGCCGTCAAGGTGGGCGAGACCGTGCAACTGGCCTACGTCGACCAGCGTCGTGACAGTCTGGACGACGATCGCCAGGTCTGGGATGAAATTTCGGATGGCGCCGAGGAAATCGTCGTCGGCAACTACCGCATTGCTGCTCGTGCCTATGCCAGCCGCTTCAACTTCAAGGGCTCGGAACAGCAAAAACGGGTCGGGCAATTGTCCGGCGGCGAGCGCAACCGGGTTCACCTGGCCAAGGTTCTCAAGAGCGGCGGCAATGTACTGATGCTCGATGAGCCGACCAATGACCTGGACGTCGAAACCTTGCGTGCCCTGGAAGAAGGACTGTTGTCGTTCCCGGGTTGCGCGCTGGTGATCTCGCATGACCGCTGGTTCCTGGACCGCATCGCCACCCACGTGCTCGCTTTTGAAGGCGACTCGCACGTAGAATGGTTCGAGGGCAACTTTTCGGACTACGAGAAGGATCTCAAGCGCCGCCGTGGCGACCAGGCTGGCCCGAAGCGTCTCAAATACAAGAAATTGAAGTAGATGATCAGACCAGGCTGATCAAGCCAGAGTGAACTGATCTGATTGCTGACCCTCTAACCGAACTGATCTTCTTCAAGGGAGCCCAAAAACCCATGTATAAAACCATCCCCCTGCTTGTCGGTGTACTTTTCCTTGCCGCATGTCAGTCTGAGCCCGCTCCGGAACCCGAGCCCACGGTTGAAACCGCGCCGCCTGTCGAGCGTGCCAGCGAACGGCGAGTCGTTCGTGAACGGTCACAGCCCGCACAAGAGGAACCGCTGCCAAGCCTGACCGATCCAGCACGAGAGTTGCCGCGCTTCCAGGGTGAACTGGATCGCGACGGTTATGGCCTGAGCATGCTCGTCGATGGGACCAGTCCTGAGGCCTTCAGGCAAAGCCTCGGGCTGATCGCCAGCGACACCTCGACGACCCAGTACCAGAACCTGAGTTCCGCTATCCAGTATCTACAGACTTACAGTTTGGGCACACGTGACCTGCCCAGCTTCTACAAGACGCTGGACAACATGAGCGGCGAAGAAATCATCCAGCGCGCCCAGGAAGAGCGACAGAGCCGACGCGGACGGCGATAGGCTAAAAGAGAAGCCCCGAGCCCGCTGAACAAACCCTGCAGGGGCGCAATGGCGCCCCTATGGTCGAAACGGCCGCGGATTCCAGCCCAGTTTTTCCCGTGCGGGCGTATCGTCCACCACGAGATCCACACGCTGGCGCTCGACCATGACGGTCCGGATGTCGCGCATCCGGCCCAGGGAATGGGCAATGCCGAGGAAG
>JBLRWT010000239.1:0-4243 GCA_047921095.1 Wenzhouxiangella sp.
GCTTGTCGGCCACGAAGGCGCGAAACGGTTCCATGCTGACATTGACCGAAGCATCCAGCACCCACAGCAGGCCAGCGGCGACCCAGAGGCTGGGCGAATTGGGCATGAAAATCAGGGCGATTGATGCGCAGATGGCGCCGGCCAGAAAGTACGGACGGCGCCGTCCAAAACGGTTCCAGGTGCGATCACTCATGTAACCGACGATGGGCTGGACCATCAGCCCGGTGACCGGCGCGGCCAGCCACAGGATCGGCAGCAGGGCCTCGTCGGCACCAAGCATCTGGTAGATGGCCGACATGTTGGCCATTTGCAGCCCCCAGCCGAACTGGATGCCCAGGAAACCGAACGACATGTTCCAGATCTGCCAGAACGACAGGTTAGGCTTGTTTCTCATCTTTGACCCCGGAACGAAATTATTGGCTGTCGTGCATGGCGCTTCGCGCCTGCTCACATCATAAGAGGCTGGCGGTGCTCAGGAAAGACGATGAAAACGTATTCAGTCCGTGTTCTGATCGGCTGCGTGAAAGACAGCGTAACCCCAGGGCGCCAGTGTGCGCGCGTCGCGGGACTGCAGTTCAACCGATCGCTCATCGAACAAGTCCGCATAGCGGCCGGCCAGGTGACCAAAAGACACCTCGAACGACGCTGGCTGGTCGCCGAAATTGAGCAGAACGATCACCCGCTCGCCGGCCTTTTCGCGATAGAAGGCGAAGACCTGATCATCGGCTGTTGTTTCCAGGCGCACCAGCTCACCGCCGTCAAGGCCGTTGAACAGGGCCTGATTGCTGCGGTTGAGTTGCAGCAGACGGGTGTAGAAGTCCTGCAGTGGAAAATCGCCCCAGTCGATCGGGTCTTTCTCGAAAAACTCCAGCCGCCGGTCCAGTGCCGCTTCCTGGCCGTTGTACACCAGCGGCATGCCGGGAATGGTCGCGGCCAGCACTGCGAAAGTCAGCGCACCATCACCGTAGCGCTCGAACACCGTGCCGTTCCATGTGTTTTCGTCGTGATTGGAGGTGAACTGCATGCGATAGGCATGGGCGGGGAAGCGCGCGGCATTGTCTTGCAGGTGCTCAACGAACTCGGCAATGGTGATTTCACCAGCCGCGAGGCGATTCATGTAGTGGTGCGTTTCCCAGCCGTACGACATATCGAATGCGTAGTCGTGATGCTCGGGCACCTCGGCTTCGGCCAGCATGAACACCGGCTTGATGGCTTCGAGGCGTCGACGCGCCTCGTTCCAGAACGCTGTCGGTACACGTTCGGCCACATCGCAGCGATAGCCGTCGATATCGAACTCGCGCACCCAATAGGCCAATGCGTCATGCATCAAATGATGTGTTTCCGGGTTGTCGAAGTCGAGCTGAATCACATCAGTCCAGTCGGTACCCGGCGGAATGATGAAGCCCCCGTCCTCGTCGGTGACGTAGACCCCGGGATGGGTTCGTGTCCACTCGGCATCCCAGGCGGTGTGATTGGGAACCCAGTCGAGAATCACGTACATGCCGTGCTCGTGAATCTCGCGAACCAGATCGCGAAAATCGTCTTCGGTGCCAAATTCTGGATTGATGGCCTTGTAGTCCTGCACCGCGTAATAGCTGCCCAGGCTTCCCTTGCGGTTTTCCGCGCCAATCGGATGGATCGGCATCAGCCATACGATATCCACGCCCATATCGCGCAAGCGGGGCAGGTGTTCGGCGACCGCGGCAAAGGTGCCTTGTTCGGAAAACTGGCGGATATTGACTTCGTAGATTGTGGCATTGCTCGCCCAGTCCGGTGTGGGTGGTTGCGACGGATAGGCCACGTGGTCCGATTCGGTCATGCAGGCGGTCAGAGCCAGCAACAAAAAGACCATCAGCATCAGCATTCTTGGGTACAAGGGCATATTCAAAGTCTCACAAAGGGGTTGAGGGGGCATGAGCCTTGAATACCGACCAGGATAGCGACGGTAGGCTCAGCTCAAGATACTGGTCGACGGCTTCGAGCCGCTCGGGTCCCGACCCGATCAGGCGTTGCCAGTGCGCTGACGAATCCCTGACCGTTACCTTTGCTGAACGATCATCATCGGCAGTGTTGAGGACAACCAGGTAGTCAGCATTGGCATATGACCGGGTAAAGGCGAACAATCCGGCCTGAGCCTCGGCCAGCACCACTCGTTGTGCACCACGGCGCAGACCGGGTTCGGCATGGTAGACCGCGTTCATTTCCGCGATTGCCTGGTAGACCGGATGCTTTTCATCGAAATTGTTGTCGGCATGGGTCGCAGACGTGCCGATCAGGCGATTGTCGTTGTAACTGGCCACCTGGCTGGGAAACATGTTCTGGCGTGCATCCTTGTCGCCGCCGTCACCGGTGAAGCCCTGCTCGTCGCCATAGTAGATCACCGGAACACCGCGGGCGAAGATCATCAACGCATGGCCGAGGATCTGGCGCTGGGTCAGCATCCAGTCGTCGGCTTCCAGGCCGTAACCCTTGAGCAACTCGCGCCCCAGTCGGCCGTCGTCGTGGTTGCCAACAAAAGTCGGCAGGATCAGCGCGCCGCGTTCATCACCCTGGTAGAGATGGTCGTGAGCAAACAACTGTTCCAGCTTGCGGGTCGGCGCGCCATGGGCGATGACCTGCTGAGCGGCGTCCCGAAACGGAAAGTCGAGCACGGACGGATAGGCCACCTCGGTCGTGTAGCGGGCCAGGACGGTCGGATCCAGTTCGTAGGCTTCGCCAAACAGGTAGAAGTCGTTGATGCCCTCGGCTTCTGCATGGGTCAGAATGGCGGGGTTGAACTGCAGCCAGAACTCGTCGTTGACATGCTTGGTGGTATCGACCCGGAAGCCGTCGACCCTGAACTCGCTGATCCAGTACTTGTAGATCTCGATCATGCCTTCGACCACCCGCGGATTCTCGGTATACAGGTCATCAAGACCGGCGAAGTCACCGTACAGGCTGCTTTCGCCGTGCCACTCGGAGTTGCCGCGGTTGTGGTAGTAGCGAATGTCGTTGAGCCAGGCCGGTGCCTTGATGTCGGATTCGGCCTCTGGGATGAACGGCGTCCAGGCATAGTCCATGTCGGTCAGACGGGCGAAATTTTCCGCTGTCTGATGGTCGGCGGCGTCGCCGAGGAATCCTTCGTTGATCGGCTCACCGTCCGGCCTGCCGCGGGTGGTGTACGGATAATCAGCGATCGAACGATAGTTGCAGGTCGACCAGTAGACATCGACCTCAGGAGAGTACTCGGCGCACTCTTTGTACTGGATGACATCGGCGGTGTGGTTGGTGATGATGTCCATGATCACCTTCATGCCGCGGGCGTGAGCCGCCGTAACGAGGGCGCGAAAATCAGCCTTGGTACCCAGGTGCGGATCGATATCGGTAAAGTCGGTGATCCAGTAGCCGTGATAGCCGGCACTCAGGTCACCGGGCGGACCCTGGACCGGTTTGTTCCTGAACACCGGTGTCAGCCAGATGGCGGTGGCGCCCAGAGCCTGGATGTAATCAAGCCTTTTGGTCAGCCCTTTCAAATCGCCACCGTGATAAAAGCCCTTGTGGGTGGGATCAAAACCGTGCTGCAGCGACCCGCCGTCGATGCCGCCGGTGTCGTTGGCCGGATCGGCGTTGTAAAAGCGATCGGGCATGACGAAGTAGATCACCTCGTCCTCGATCCGGCGCTCATCGGCCACCAGCAACATCGGCAGACCGGAGGCCAGAATAAAGACAAGAATGGAACAGGCGCTGTGCCGAGATATCATCGCTTGATTTTTCTATCGGTTGAATCTTTCATCCTAGTGGCAGCGGTCGGTTGGCAACAATCGGCTGCAATCGTATTCATGCCTCAGCCCGATTGATTGTGCGTGTACAGTCAAGACAAACAAGACAAGTCATACCATCATTCATGACCAACCAGACTGCCTCCACGGACCGTCAAACAGGATTTGCAGGAGCGTCCCTCTGGTCGCGAAACCCAACCCTGATCGCAGCCAGAGGGCCGCTCCTACGAAAAACCGAACGGCTGTAGGAGCGACCGTCTGGCCGCGAAATCCATTATCGAATCGCGCCCGGAGGGCCGCTCCTGGCGCTGAGATAACCCGGTGTCTTAATCGCGACTGGCAAGCTTCAGCTCTTTCATCAGGCCTTCCACGGTATGGCCGCAATCCAGGCGTGGAGAAGTGCGACCAGTGCGTGCGTCGGTGACCATGACCGGGCAGGCGGTGATCAGCCGGCGCACTTCGGTCCAGGGCAGATCGGGGCGGGC
>JBLRWT010000240.1:0-4215 GCA_047921095.1 Wenzhouxiangella sp.
GTATCATATAAATACTAGGGAATTCAATATTCTACAGGAATATACCGTCATATATTCCTGCACATATGTCCATACTCAAGCTCCTATACTATCACCGGCCGCCAGCGCTTAAAGCATCCAGATTTTTAAGCTAGGCCGACCTCCCGACCAGGGAGCGTGTGTCTGAACGCGCAACACTCATCGCCCGTGCAATCGGGCAATGACAGCCTCTCGCGACCGGGTCAGACCAGCCGCCTCACCCAGCACCAATGCCGACGAACGATCCAGACCGGCCACCTCATGAGCGGCCAGCGCCAGCGCCGCTCCCACCCGATTGCCACTGGCGCAGTGAACCAGCATCGGGTGTAGCGCCTCATCGGTCCACAGCTGCCACAGTCTTTCCAGTTCCGGTCGGGCGATGCGCTCGACGTCGTCGACGGCAATCTGCTCGAAGCGCAGTCCGGCCGAGTGCACCGCCGCGCGCCAATCGACCCCCGACCACTCACTGGCCGGGCGCAGGTCGATCACTGTCCGCAACCCGGCCGCCGCCAGCGCCGACAGCGTCGCGACCTCCGGAACCCCTCCGCAGTAGCGATCCTTGGCCGGAGTACAGGCATTGGGCACGCTCCGGGTCATCAGGTCTTTCATGTCAGCACTCCGGCAGCATTGAAGAGAATGAACACGCCGACGATCAGCAACAGGATGGCGAAGGCGCGCTTGAACAGGCGCTCGGGCAGACGTCGCGACAACGCACCGCCGGCCAAACTGGCCAGCCCCCCGAGCAGCGTGAACAGGCCGAGCACGGTCCAGTCCACGGCCAGGCCCAGGCCATCGAGCACGCTTAGATACTTCATGAAACCGGCCAGCGACTTGGCCGAGATGATCAGCAGGCTGGTGCCGACCGCCATGACCGGGCTGAGCCCTCCAAGCAGCACCAGCGCCGGGATGATGAGAAATCCGCCACCGACGCCGACAAAACCGGTCAGCGCACCGACGGCCAGGCCGTCGATGACGATCTTCCATCGCGCCCGCGGTGGCCGTTCCCCGGCACCGGACACCGGCATGCCGTTGCGCAGCATGCCCACGGCCGCCACCAGCATCACCAGCGAGAACACGATCAGCTGAAAACGGCCGCTGACGAACGCGGCCAGCCAGGCTCCCCCTACCGTGCCGGCGATCCCCGGCAGCCCGAACCACAGCACCGATTGCCAGTGCACCAGTCCCTTTCGCAGAAATGACAGCGCGCCCAGGCCGGCGACCGCACCGACAATGAACAGCGAGCCGGCAATCGCGACCTTTTCTTCCTGGCCCACCAGGTAGACCAGCACCGGCACGGTGACGATCGATCCGCCAGACCCGAACAGGCCCAGACTGAGGCCAATCAACAATGCTCCCATCCACCACATTTGACTTGTAATTCCTGCTTGAAACCTTATTTAGTATATTCTAATATAATAGAAATCTAAAGTTCAATCGCCAGGAGACCGACAATATGTTGCTACCCCTCGTCAAGGCCTTCCGCCACGAATCCAGTGGCACCTTCAGCTACGTGGTACGTGACCCGAGCAGCCGGAAGGCCGCGATCATCGACCCGGTCGCGGACTTCGAATACCGCGCCGGGCGCATCAGCCACGACAGCGCCAGCGAAATCCTCGATTACTGCCGCACCAACGAACTCGAGGTCGAGTGGATCCTCGAGACCCACGCCCATGCCGACCACCTCTCGGATGCGCCCTGGCTGGGCGAACAGCTCGGCGGCGTGCCGATCGCCATCGGGCATGGCATCACCGCGGTCCAGGAACGCTTCAAGAAGATCTTCAACCTGCCTGACTCGTTCCGGCCCGACGGCAGCCAGTTCGACCGCCTGTTCGAAGAAGGAGACCAGTTCCAGATCGGCGCTCTGGAAGGGCGGGTCATCGCCACCCCGGGCCACACTTCCGACAGCAACGCATTCCTCATCGGCGATGCGCTCTTCGCCGGCGACACCCTGTTCGCACCGGACTTCGGCACCGCCCGCTGCGACTTTCCCGACGGCGATGCCGGCCTGCTGTTCGACTCCATCCAGAAGCTCTACGAACTGCCCGACGCCACGCGCGCCTTTCTGTGCCATGACTATCCACCCGAACATCGCGGCCCGATCTGCGAGACCACCATTGGCGCACAGAAGGCCGGCAACAAGCACGTACGCGCCGACACCCGGCGCGAGGATTTCGTGGCCATGCGCAACGAGCGTGACGCCAGCCTGCCCATGCCCGAACTGATCATTCCCTCGGTGCAGGTCAACATCAACGCCGGCTCGCCAATGCCGCCGGAAGACAATGGCACCGCCTACATCAAAGTGCCACTCAATATCTTCCCCGGCAATCCCGCACAGCAAGACGGAAAACAGGGATGATGATCGACTGGACGGCATTCACCCCGGCCCTTGCAGTGGCCGGAGGCGCACTCATCGGCCTGGCTGCCATGGTCATGTGGCTTGGTTCGGGACGCATCGCCGGCATCAGTGGCATCGTCGGCGGGTTGCTTTCACCGACCCGTGGCGAGCGCAGTTGGCGCGTGCTGTTCCTGATCGGCCTGGTCGGTGGCGCGGCCATCGCCCACCTCGCCAGCGGCGGGCTGTTCGAGTCACGAACCAGTTACAGCTGGTGGCTGTTGCTGCCAGGCGCCTTCCTGGTTGGCCTGGGCACGCGCATGGGCTCAGGCTGCACCAGTGGTCACGGCGTATGCGGTATTTCACGCCTATCGCTACGCGGTCTGGCGGCCACCATCACCTTCATTGCCACGGCCATGATCACGGTCTACCTGCTGCGCCACGTGGTGGGGGTGGGCGCATGAACAGCCAGAACCTGAAATCAATCATCGCGCTTGCCGGCGGCATCCTGTTCGGTGCCGGGCTTTATGTGTCCATGATGGCCAACCCGGAAAAGGTGCTGGCCTTTCTCGATGTCGCCGGCGCCTGGGACCCCAGCCTGCTGCTGGTCATGGCCGCGGCCGTGGCCGTGGCCGCCGTCGGCTTCGCCATCTCGCGCCAGCGCGAACGTGCGCTCGACGGCTCGGTGCTGTCCTGGCCGCAGGCGACCGGCATCGATCGCCGCCTGCTCACCGGCGCTTCCCTGTTCGGCGTCGGTTGGGGAATGACCGGATACTGTCCCGGCCCCGGCTTTGCTGCACTGGTGGTCAACCCGGGCGAGGCCGTTGCCTACCTGATCGCCATGCTCGCCGGCATGCTGGTCTGGCAGCTCGTCAGCGCACGCACTTGAGGTTGAGCCGGCGTGAAATCCTGCTCTCCTCAAGACACGCCAGTCCACGCGCCTGCAGCCGAGGCAGGATTCTGGACGGCTGACCTAATCCACAGCTGAACAACCTCCCAAACCAGCGCCAAATCGACCTCGAAGTAATCGTGGATCAAACGATGCCTCCCCACGTCAGGTGGGCAGTCCAGCGCTCCGACCCTCGATCTCGAAGGCGCTTTACCTTCCGCCCTTCATGGCGCCAAGCATCACAGCGCCAGCCGGATTCCCGCCGACGCACTGACCACCGACCACCGACCTTCTCCCGCAGGCTACCGGCGATTCTCGCACGCCCCATGCAAGTTCAATATTGCCACCTGAATCACATGCGAGCAGAGTGCTCGCTCGCTCTCGGTCAGGTCGACCTCATCTCCCTCCGTCAGCGCATCCTCCAGGTACTGCGCTGCGTAAGGCTCTTTGGTACGGACGTTCTCGGCGAGCACCTCAGCCGGTAACTTCCACGTCAAATCAATCGCCGATCGTCGCACGGCTCTTGGCCGGGGCGATAAGGCAAAAAATGCCTCCAAAATCACATGGAATACATACAGTCCGACACCAGCGGCATCTACTGGCAGTTCCATAAGGTGCCTGTAGGCGAATTTCGTGAGGGCCTTCTGATCCCTTTGATGCTTCTTCTGCATGGCTTGCAACTGATGGGGTTGCCCGGAGCCCACCTTTTTCCACGTATGGTCCATCAGTTCGTCTGATATGTTCGCCATCGCTCCTGTAAAACCTCCCGAACTAACCCTGTCCGGAAGCGTTATCGATATTGGTAAGTTGGGCGACAGGCCACGTAGATCCGCGAGGACAGCGTTTTGCTTCCCATGCCCTCACGGTTGCAGCCGATCCGGGTGCTTGAAGTCGAAATCACCCGTGTTGATCATTTCCAGCACCTGGTGCATGTTTGGCCGATCGCCCCAGTAGGTACCGAAGTAAGCCAGTCGCA
>JBLRWT010000241.1:0-4195 GCA_047921095.1 Wenzhouxiangella sp.
GGCCTCGGCGCTGCCATGGGTACTGACCAACTGGTTCGGCGTTGCCGGCACCGCGCCGGCCGGGCAGATTCCACCGGCGGTGCATTACGCCTTTTATGCCGGCGCGGCAGTCTTCATGCTGGCTGTCGTCTGGACCGTGGTGTCGACGCCCGAGTATCCGCCGGAGGACATGGAAGACTTCCGCCGCATGAAGGATGCCAGCCGAGGCGTGGGTGGTTTTTTGCGCGAACTGGTTGCCGGCATCCGCAACATGCCATCGACCATGCGTCAGTTGGCCGTGGTTCAGTTCTTTACCTGGATGGCGCTGTTTTGCATGTGGATCTATTACGCACCAGCCATTGCCCGAACGGTTTTCGGGGCGGTACCGGACACGCCTGAATACGCCGGCCTGGTCGCCCAGGCGGGGCAGTGGACCGGGGTCAGCTTCGCCGTCTATAACCTGGTTTGTTTCATCTTCGCATTTCTGCTGCTCAGGCTGGCCCAACACTATTCGGCGCGAATGATCCACCTGGTCTGCCTGGTCATCGGTGGTTTGAGCCTGATGTCGATCAGCCTGATCGCCACCCAGTCCATGCTGTTGCTGGCCATGGTTGGCGTCGGCATCGCCTGGGGTTCGATCCTGTCCATGCCTTACGCCATGCTGTCGAACTGCCTGCCGGCCGAGAAAATGGGCTTCTACATGGGCGTGTTCAACTTCTTTATCGTCCTGCCGCAGATCGTCATCGCGGTCGGACTGGGCCAGATCCTGGCATTGATTCCGCAGGCCACGTCCCTGCACGTCATCGTTGGTGGTGGTGTCGCGATGCTGGTCGCCGCACTCTGCGTGCTGTGGGTCAGGGAGGTTCCAGTCGGTGACGAAGTGCCGGTGCCAGCATGAGATCGACACCTATACTGACCGATCACGGCAAGACCGGTTATCACCGGGGTCCAGGGTCTGCTTGATGAGCCGATCCAGAATCCCCGGCAGTCAGCGGACGGTAACAGCCTCGCTCGCGCCGCAGGACGCGCCACAGGAATCGCGGACGATCAGCGTGCCGGGAATGGTATGGCTTTGCAGTCTCTGTCCGGCAATCAGTTCGAGCAGGCTGTGAACCAGCACCTGGCCGGCCAGTACGGTGTCCTGGCGCAGTGTGGTCAAAGCCGGACGACAATACTGGGCCATGGGAATATCATCGAACCCCGCCACTGACACTTGCTCGGGCACCCGGTGACCGTGGTCCAGCAGCGCCTGGATAGCGCCGATGGCGATGAGGTCACTGGCGGCGAAAATGGCATCGAATGACGCGCCTCGGCGCAGCAGTTCAGCCGTTGCCTGGTAGCCCGAGCGCTCGGTAGTGATGGCATCGACCTGCAGGTTGGGGTCGAGATCCAGCCCGGCCTGCTCCAGCGCCTTGCGGTAGCCGCGATTTCGATCATTGAATTCCGGGTAGCGGCTGGACGCTTCGCCGATAAAGGCAATTCGCTCGCGCCCGTGGGCGATCAGGTGGCCGGTCACCGCCTCACCGCCGCCGGTGTTGTCGCAGCCGATTGCCAGACCCGGCTGCTCGGCACGAGCCGCCCCCCAGCGGACAAAATGGGCGCCGCCGGCGGTCAAGCGTTCGAGCTTGCTGCGATATTCGACGTAATCGCCGTATCCGAGCAGGATCAGGCCGTCGGCCTTGTGGGTGTTTTCGTAGTCGGCCTGCCAGTCATCGGACAACTGCTGGAACGAGACCAGCAGGTCCTGATTGAGTGCCGCTGCGGCCCGGGTGATGGAGGCGAGCATGGAAAGAAAGAATGGGTTGATCAGCGACTGATCGCCGGTCGCATCTTCAAACAACAGCAAGGCCAGCGTATTGGATCGCTGGGTGCGCAGATTGGAAGCGCTCTTGTCGACCTTGTAATTGAGTTCCCGGGCAATGGCGACAATGCGTTCGCGGGTAACCGGATTGACCAGCGGGCTGCCACGCAGGGCGCGCGACACGGTCGCCTGCGAAACACCCGCGCGCATCGCGATATCCAGTGAATTGGGCCGGCTCCTGATGCTCCCCGGGCCGCATTTTTCGTTTTTCATCGCTGGCAAGTGTAGCATCTGGCCCTGTCGGCCAGAGGTAGAAAGGTGAAAGGTGAAAGGTGAAAGGCAATCTTTTCCCTTTTATCTTTCACCTTTCTACCTTTTCGCCGCTCCCGGCACCATCCAGGATCCGCCGACGGCCATGACATTGGGCAGCGCCAGGTAGGCTGACGCGCTTTCCCGATCAATGCCGCCGGTGGGCATGAAACGAACCTGGGGAAATGGGCCGGCCCAGCTTTTTAGCATGTCGATGCCGCCGGCTGCGCGGGCTGGAAAGAATTTGAAGCGTTGAAAACCGTATTCCAGCCCGAGCATGATGTCCGAGGCGGTCGCTACGCCTGGAATCAGGGGGACATCGGGGTGCGCCAGGCTGGCCCGGTACAGCGTTTCGGTGCTGCCTGGTGCGATGGCAAAACGCGCTCCGGCATCCGCTACCCGGGCGAGGTCGCCAGCGCTGCGAATGGTCCCGGCACCAACGATGGCTTCGGGCACTTCGCGTGCGATGCGGTTGATCGCATCCATGGCAGCCGCACTGCGCAGGGTGATTTCAAGCAAATTCAGGCCAGCCGAGGCCAGTGTGCGGGCCAGGTCAACGGCCAGACCGGCATCGTCGATCTGTATCACCGGTACGATGCGTGTACTGGCGAACAGCGCATCAATCTGGTCAGCGTGGTCAAGTTGACTCATGAGTAGCGATCCTGCTGGTCCAGCAGGGTCAGGGCAGCGCCGAGCAGCCCCGGCTCCGGGTGGGTGACAATGACAATGCGTACGGCTTCCAGATGGGCGGCGAAGCGGCCCTTGTCGAGAAAGCGCTCGCGAAAGGCACTCGAGCGCAGGAACGGAATAAATCGCGGGACGATGCCGCCGGCAATCGCAACGGTACGGGCACCGTGCATCAGTGCCGCATCGCCGGCAACACTGCCGAGCACGGCACAGAACCGCGCCAGGGCGGCGCGGGCGTCGCGTTTTTCGCCGGCCAGTGCGTCGGTGACGATTCTGGCCGGACTGGTCAGGACCGAATCGGGCGTTTCCGTGCGTGATGCCGGGCGTCCGCTCAAGGCGGCCTCGATCTTTGCCAGGCCGCTGCCGGACAGGACCCGCTCCACCGACACGCGGCCATGGCGTGCACCCAGCCATTCGTGAATCCGGCTTTCATCCTGGCCCAGCGGTGCGAAGCTGACATGGCCACCTTCGGTTTCGATCACCTGCCAGCCGGCCTGACGGCAGTCGGTGAGCAGCGCGACGCCGAACCCGGTGCCGGGACCGAGTACGCTGACGGGCGCGGCCAGCGGCTCATCAGTTGGGCCGTACAGGGTTTGCATTTCGGAGGGCTTCAGTGCCGGCAGAGCGCGGGCAGCGGCGCCGAAATCATTGATGATGATCAGTCGATGCAAATCCAGTGTTGTGGCCAGATCAACCCGGTTGAACGACCAGGCCCGGTTGGTCAGGCGGATCTCATCGCCGTGAACCGGGCAGGCGACGGCAAAGACGGCCCGGCCGGGGCGCTGCTTGACCTGCTGCAGGTAGTGGCTGGCGGCTTGCTGAAGGCTGGCAAACCGGTTCGTCGCCAGCGTCGACTGCGAGCGCAGCACGGGCCGGCCGGACTCCATGCTGGCAAGGGCAAAGCGGGCATTGGTGCCACCGATATCGGCAACCAGGATGGTTTCAGACGTGCTCAAGTGGGACGGTCTCCGGCTGGGCCTGGATGAACAATGTACAGGCACCGCGCTCGGCGTTGTCGACCCATCGCCGCATGTTGCCGAACATTTCGCGCCCGCAGCCGTGCTGATCATGGTCGATGCCGGCCGTGAATGCTGACTGACGATTGAGCACGGCATCGGGCACCGAAATTTCGCCTTGTTCGGCGTCGATGGTCACTGTGTCGCCATCGGCAATTCGTCCGATCGGACCGGCCTCGGCAGCTTCCGGTATCACGTGAATGGCGGCCAGTACGGTGCCCGAGGCGCCGGACATGCGTCCGTCGGTCAGCAATGCGACGCGCTGGCCGCGATCCTGCAGCACCTGCAGGGTGGGTGTCAGCTTGTGCAGTTCGGGCATGCCGTTGGCGCGCGGCCCCTGGCCCCGGATGACGGCAACAAAATCGCCTGTGAGCGTGCCGGCCTGAAAGGCGGCAAGCAGTTC
>JBLRWT010000242.1:0-4192 GCA_047921095.1 Wenzhouxiangella sp.
CGTCGTAATCGACAACTGCCAGCCGATAGCCTTGTGTTCGACGCAGATAAGGAACGATGCTGACAAGCCATTCGAGGTCGCTGGCTTCCTGCAGCCCCCGCCGCGGATCCAGCCGAGCCCGTGATCGGGCGACACTCAGCGGGTTGCGCAGCGCGATAACGAAGCTGGGTTCGATGGCCAGATCGGCGAGCACTGGTTCCCAGAACGGCAGGATCCGAAGCGTGCGCCCGTACTTGAAGCCCCATACCGGGCTGTTGCCAAAACGCTTGGTAATAATGGCCTTGGCCCGTACCTGTAACGGTCGGAGCGAGGGACGCTGGAGTTCGTCGGCCTGGATCAGGCGCACGCTGTCGGCGCGCACGCCAAGATGAAGGCGAACGGCCTTGCTCAGCGCCAGCAGGTCGGCGTCTTCGAAGAACCCGGTCGGATTCTTGCGATTGGCGCGCTTGAAATTGTCTCCAAGATCGACCCCCAGGGCGGCCAGTGCCCGGGCGACGGTGCTGGTGCCGCTGCGGCCGGCACCGATGACGAAGATAGCGCGTTGGTTGATGATAGGCGGCTCGGTCAGGAGATCCTGGATAGCGGCTGGCTTGTTTCCCTGATGTGGCATCTCTGGGTATGGATCTCTCGGCTGGAGACCTTACCCGGGATGGCTCTGATTCTGGGGAAAGCCAGTCTACATCAATGCCGGTGGCCGCGTACAGCTACAATTGTCGCCTATCGATCGTCGCCAACCTTGGTCAACTACAATTCAGTCACACCCGTGCCTTCAATCACCTCCAACGAACGCCAGTCATGTCGGTAGCCTTTCAGGTCAGGAACGCCAATCCGCCATGGCGGCGCTGGCTTCGCCGTCTGCGTCAATGGCGGGGGGCCGGGATGGTAAAAACCCACCAGGTCCATATCGTGTCGATCAATGGCGAGCGCTTCAAGCGGGTGACGTTCGCCCGCCCGGAGGAGGCTATTGCAGTTTCCTCAGGGCTGAAATGCGTATCGGCGCTCAGGCGTTTCCCCGCCCCGGTGGCGCTTGATGGCTGCCAGGTCTGGACGGAATACGTTCCAGGTGGACTGGCGACCGGGTCTGATCGGGAACGGGTCGTGGATTTCTTCGCCGCACTTTACCGATTCAATGCAACCCGGGTCGGGACGCATACGACCGACTTCCCGGCGCGCTTGATCGCCGATCTGGACTTCCTGGTCGAGGCGGACGTGATCGCCTCTCGGCTGGCAGATCAATTGAAGCGGGCCGGTGGTGAGCTTCAGCCGCAATTCGTGCTGCTGGGTCATGACTATGTCGATCCGGTACTGAAAAACTTCGTGATCAGTGATGGTCTGGCGGTAGGGATCGATATCGAAGCGCTGGTTGGCGACCTGCCGTTGGGGTATGGGCTGGCCAAAGCCCGCTTGCGATGGCTGGGCCATGCGGATGACAATGTCCTGCGCCGGTTGGACGGACCGCAAGGCGCCGCGGTGCGGCAACAATACCCGTGGGTTCGGCTCTGTTTTCTCGCCAGCTATTTTCGCCAGAAAGTGCTGCAGCGCAAGCCTGGCCTGATCCAGGTCGCCGCGCTGGCCGAGTTCGTCGCCCAAAAAAAAGCCCCGCCAGGAGGCGGGGCTTTCTAACGGACGTTTAACGTCAAGCAGCGATCAGATCGCGACGACGTTGGCAGCCTGTGGGCCCTTCGGGCCATTGGTGACTTCATAGCTCACCTTGGCGCCTTCGGCCAGGCTTTTGAAGCCAGAGCCAGTCAGGGCGCTGAAGTGAACGAAGACATCGGCGCCGCCGTTATCCTGAGAAATAAAGCCAAAACCCTTGGCGTCGTTGAACCATTTCACCGTACCGGTGCTGTTAGACATAATCTTTACTACCTTTCAAAAATTTAACGTATATGGAGTACAGTCGAGCATCGACCGTGGCTCCGATGGTGCTGTTCAGTTCAGTGAATGGAGGAGTTTGAGGGGTAAACGGAAGGAATACGACCAAATTCAACCACTGCTCTGTTGCGCAGCTGTACAGCACTATAGCCCCTGTTCCAGAAAAAAGCCATCTTTTTTCGAAATTAATGTGACGTTCGTAGTTGGTCCGATTATTCAGGGGTCCGACGGCCCTTGTTAAGCACGCTATCAATACCCACATAGAGGCGAGACAGGCCGGTCGAGTGGACCGCCTATTCGAGCCAGATCTGAAGCTTTGGATGTTCTTGCCCAATGCCACCCAGCTCAGCCTTCTTGCAGATCTCACGCGCTCCAATATTCGGCCCGGAGGCCGCCCACAGCATGAAAACTCTTTTCGTCCGTAATATCCATCCCGAAACCCGCGAAAGCCAGCTGCGCGAACTCTTCTCCCGTTGCGGCACCGTCCGCAGCCTGAAACTGCCGCTCGACATCTTTACCCGCCGCTGCCGCGGTGTCGCCATGATCGACATGGAAGGCCACGAGGCGCGAGCCGCCATGGCCGAACTTGATGGCGTCGAACTTAATGGACAGTCGATCCAGGTGCGGGAGGAACGCCCGCGCGGCGGCAAACGCGGCGGCCGTCGATAAAGGCCATCTGGCGCTGACCCCGCTTTCCGGACTCCGCCGGATGACGCTCGAGAGCCAGCACGCGGCGCCTTGAGAAATCAATAACCGACCAGGCAGTCAACCCCGGCAGGCAGCACAGTCTCCGGGGTGTCGGGTCGTCGCCGGAATGAGCGGTGTGCATAATGGCTGTACCAAGAACAAGTGGAGCCAGGCATATGAATATGAGCAAGGTGGTGTTCGGGTTTTTCGTCTTGTTGGCGCTGACTCTGAATTTCGGGTTTTTCCTCGGCGAGATCGATAACCCCGCCCATCACAACGTCTACGAGTTGTTCGCGGCCCTGGTCATCGGGCTGATTGCCACGGTCATGAAGCTGGGCGAGCGCTCGCAGATGAGCGCCATGCTGCTGGCGTCCAGCCTGGTGGTTGACCTGCAACTGATTGCCGCGGCGCTGGTCTGGACGATTGCCGTCCATGTGACCGATATCGGTCTGACGCCCGCGGTGATGGCGACCATCGTGTCCTTGTCCGGCGGTGCGCTGCTGGCCAATGTACTGTCGGTGGTGCTGTTGACCATGGATACCGCCGGCTACAGCCGCTGAGAACCAAGGACCGGCATGCACGACTCCTTCGCCTTCGTGTTCTTCCGCCGCATGCGCATCCCGCTGGTGGTGCTGATTTCTGCCTATGCGATTGCAACGGTCGGCTTCACCCTGATGCCGGGCGTGGACGATCAGGGCAACCCGTGGCGCCTGAGCCTGTTCGAGGCGTTTTACGTGGTCAGCTATACCGGCAGCACCATCGGCTTCGGCGAAGTGCCCTACGAGTTCTCGTCAGCCCAGCGGCTCTGGACCATCGTGTGCATTTACCTGACGGTGACCGCCTGGCTGTTTTCGATCGGCACGATCATCTCGCTGGTGCAGGATCCGGTCTTCATTCGCACCTTGCAGCGTCGACGGTTTCGAAGGACTGTCGAGGGGATTGACCAGCCGTTCTACCTGGTTTGCGGCTTTGGCGATACGGGCCGGCTGCTGACGGAGGCATTGAGCAGACAGCGCTATCCGCTGGTCGTCGTCGACCATAATGCGACCAAGATCGATGCGTTGTCGGTCCAGACTCACCGCGGGCCGGTGGTTTCGTTCTGCCTCGATGCCAGCCAACCGGACAACCTGATTCAGGCCGGCTTGCGCAGTCGCTGGTGCATCGGCGTCATGGCTGTTACAGGCGACGATCGGGTCAATCTGAAGATTTCTGTCACGGCCAAGCTGCTCAACCGCAATTGCGCCGTCCACGCACGCGCCGACCGCAGGAGCGTAGCCGACAACATGCGCTCGTTCGACACCAACAATGTCGTCAGCCCGATCGACGAATACGTGCGGCGGATGCGCCTGGCGATCGAAAAGCCGGCGGCGTTCCGTCTTTACCACTGGTTGCAATCCGGCCCCGACGCGCGCATCCCGGATGTGCGCCTTCCGCCGACCGGTCACTGGCTGTTGTGCGGCTTCGGCCGTCTCGGCCAGGCGCTGCACGCCATGCTGGTGGAGGCTGGCATGAGCGTGACCGTGATTGAAGCGGCGACCGATCGCAAGGGCCTGCCGGAGGGTACGGTTCGCGGCCGCGGGACCCAGGCCGAGACCTTGCTGGAGGCCGGCATCGAGCGGTCGGTCGGCAT
>JBLRWT010000243.1:0-4190 GCA_047921095.1 Wenzhouxiangella sp.
CGGCTGCCCGGCTGAACTGGACGGACTGGCATTCGACCGCCATATCCTCCGATGCCAGCTTTCGACGCTATTTCCGGCTGCAATTTGAGGAACAGACCGCCGTGGTGATGGACGCACCACCCGAGCGCGAGTCGGTTGCGGCCTTTCTGGATGTCGCGGCCAGGCTGAAAGACCTGGTTCACGTACCCGATGTCCTGGCGGCAGACGCCGGCAGCGGTTTCGTTTTGCTCGAAGACCTGGGCGAAACACCCTTCCATCACGTGCTCAAAGCGGACAACGCGGAAGACTTGTTCGGCGACGCTGTCTCTGCCTTGCTGCGCATCCAGACCGAAGCCCCCACCGATGGCCTGCCCGGTTACGACCCGGCGCTGCTGATGCGCGAGCTGGCCCTTTTCCCGGACTGGTTTCTGGCCCGCCACTGGCAGGTCGAGCCTACCGATGCCGAACTCGACGGCTGGGACCATGTGTGCGCCACCCTGATTCGCTGGGCACTGGATCAACCGCAGGTTTTTTGTCACCGTGACTACATGCCGCGCAACCTGATGGTTGCCGAGCCCAATCCGGGCATCATCGATTTCCAGGACGCGGTGATCGGCCCGGTCAGCTATGACCCGGTTTGTCTGTATCGGGACGCTTTTCTGAGCTGGCCTGACAAGGATGTCGACCAGTGGCTGGAGAACTATCGGCAGCGGGGTCTGGCCGCTGGCCTGCCGCTGACCGAATCAGCCGACCTGTGGCGGCGCACCTGCGACCTGATGGGCGTGCACCGGCATCTGAAAGTTATCGGCATCTTTGCCCGCATTCGTTATCGTGACGGCAAGCCCAAATACCTGGAAGATGCACCGCGCTTTTTCCGCTACCTGGACATGGCGCTGACCCGAAACCCCGAGTTGGCAGAGCTCAGTGCGCTGCTGACCGGCTGGGCCAAACGGCGCCAGCCTCCTCCGGCGCCAGGTCACTGAGATCCTGCGGGCCGACGACCTGGTTGCGCCCCCGCTTCTTGGCCTGATACAGGGCATCATCCGCCATTTTGAGGCTGCTGCGCCACCCTTCGATGCCGGACCTGAACTCGCTGACACCAATGCTTGCAGTCATTTTCAAGCGCTGATGGCCAAGACCAAAATCACTGTCCTCGATGGCCTTCCTCAGCCGTTCGGCCACGCCGCAGGCCTGATCCGCTCGCGCCACAGGCAGCAACACCAGAAACTCCTCACCACCAAAGCGAAAGGCGGTATCTTCGTCCCGAATCACCTCATTGATCAATCTGGCGATCGTTTTCAATGCACGATCCCCGGCATCGTGGCCATGCTGGTCGTTGACCTGCTTGAAGTGATCGACGTCGATGAGCATGATCGACAGGGCACTGCCGTGACGCTCCGATCGACTGATCTCCCTGGCCACGACCGTATCCAACGACAAGCGATTGTTCATGCCGGTCAACGGGTCAGTCTCGGCCAGAACGAGCAGTTCGAGCTGCTTTTCCCGGAACATCATCACCGCCAGGGCCATGGTGAGGCAGAAACCGAATATCATCGCTGCAAGGAAGGTGCCGAGCTGGAATGGATCCTGGACGAACGAAGTCGTCAATGCCGGACTTATCAACGCGTAACCCAGCCGCAGGCTCAGGAATGCGGCAAACATCATCAGCACACCGGCCACAGCACGATACGAGACCACCATGCCGGGACGCCGAGCCTGCCATAGCAACCAGGCTGCATAGGCAGTGACCAGCACGAACCAACCCGAATGCAACGCCACGCGCAGACGCAGACTCTCGCGCAGTTCCGGAAAGATGAATGCGGAAACAAGCATGGCGCCAACCAGAAGCATGATGGTTCGGATCCACGGGGTCAGGCCCAGGTAACGCTGGACGCCGATCAGAATCAGCCCATGACCCAGCCCGATCAGCGCATTGGCTATCGCCCCTCCAACCCAGAGCGGCATCGGCACCGGCACGGTTTGCAGCAGGTGACCCAGCAGATAACCTGAACCAAACGCCAGCCCGGCACCCGACCAGGTCAGCAGGGCCCGGACCCGCATACCCGCCAGGTAAATTCCGAGCATGGTTGCCGCCATCAAGAAGCCCCCGATCGAGGAGGCAAACGCAAGCGTTCGGACATCCAGCAACAGCAGTTCAGACACCGGGCTTCCTTATTTCGATGAACTCGCAAGCCGCCACCGGAACAAGCTGGGAGCGGACCATCACCCAGTAATAATGCATGCTGCGTGCCAATCGACGCTTAACCTGCTGGACCACACACTTCCAGTAGGTATCTGTGATCTAGGTAGCGCACACGATCGAACCATGCAACCACCTGCGCGCAATTGTGCGCTAGTCTCGACAATTCAGGACCAAACCGAAAATTTGTTTATGCGCGCAATGATCCTGGCCGCTGGCCGCGGTGAACGTCTGCGGCCTCTGACCGACACCACGCCCAAGCCCCTGCTGGAAGTTGGCGGCAAGCCGCTGATTGGCTATCACCTTGAGCGCCTGGCGACCGCGGGCTTTGAAGACGTCGTCATCAACCTGGGCTGGCTGGGGGAACAAATCTCTTCAGCCCTGGGCACCGGGGCTTCCTTTGGGTTGAATATTCATTACTCGCCCGAACCGCCCGGTGCGCTGGAAACGGCTGGTGGCATCGTCCAGGCGCTACCGCTGCTTGGTAATCAGCCTTTTGCCGTGATCAGTGGCGACATTCTGTGTGACTACCCTTATGAGAAGCTGGTGGGTATCGACCCGGAAGGACTCGCGCACCTGGTCATGGTGAGCAATCCGGATCATCATTCCGATGGCGATTTCCGCCTGGTGGATGGTCGCCTCGAACCTGGTCCCGGCCCGCGCCTGACCTTCAGCGGGATCGGCGTCTACCAACCGGCGATGTTTCGCAACCTGGCGCCGGGCCGGCGCCCCTTGAGGCCGGTGTTCGAGCAGGCTCTGTCGGCCGGCCAGCTATCGGGGGAGCATCATCGCGGCAACTGGTCGGACATCGGCACCATAGAACGTCTCGATCAGGCGCGGCAGTGGATCCAGTCTCGATAACCGGGCTTCACACCAAAACGGCGGCTTGACCAAACGCATTGATTCGTGCGAGCCAGACCAGCTACACTCTTGAGTCAACTGGGAGGGTTCATATGACTGTTTGCATCGGCATCATCACCGAGACGGCGCCCGGCGAGCGGCGCGTTGCGCTGGATCCGCCGACCGCGGCCAAATTGACCGCCGCAGGCCATCGGGTCGTGGTCCAGGCCGGTGCCGGCGTCGAAGCCGGTCATCCCGATTCAAGCTGGCAATCCTGCGAAGTCGTTGCCGACGCCGCTGCGGTTGTTACCCAGGCCGATGTCCTGCTCAGTGTGCGCCGACCGGAACCAGCGACCCTGGCGCAGCTGAAATCCGGCGCCGTGGTCATCGGCCAGCTTGCGCCTTACGCGGATTTCGATGAACTCAAGACTTCAGCCACCGCCGGACTATCCTTGATCAGCATGGAGCTGGTGCCGCGCATCAGCCGCGCCCAGGCCATGGATGTACTTTCATCGCAGGCCACCGTGGCCGGCTACAAAGCGGTCATCATTGCGGCTGATATCGCCCCACGCTTGCTGCCGATGCTGACCACCGCTGCCGGCACCTTGCGCCCGGCCCGGGCAGTGGTGATCGGTGCCGGCGTGGCCGGTTTGCAGGCCATTGCCACCGCACGGCGTCTTGGCGCCCAGGTCGAAGCCTACGACATCCGGGCGGCCGCGCGCGAGCAGGTCCAGTCGCTGGGCGCGAAGATGATTGATACCGGCGTCGATGCCGAAACCGAGGGCGGTTATGCCCGCGAACTGACTGATGATGAACGTGCCCAGCAGGCCGAAGCGCTGGCTCGCCACCTGGCCAAGGCCGATATCGTGATTTCCACCGCCGCCATTCCCGGCCGCCCGGCGCCGCGCATCATCACGGCCGCCATGGTTGAAGCCATGAAGCCCGGCAGCGTGATTGTCGACCTGGCAGCTGAGAGCGGCGGCAACTGCGAATTGACCCGGGCTGGCGAAACCGTCAACCACAATGGCGTGCTGATCAATGGGCCGACCAACCTGCCCAGCCGCGCGCCACTGCATGCCTCCGAGATGTACGCCAAGAACATCTCCAACCTGCTCGGCCTGCTGATCAGCGAGGACGGATTGAAGATCGATACCGACGACGAGGTCATCGC
>JBLRWT010000244.1:0-4169 GCA_047921095.1 Wenzhouxiangella sp.
CTCGTGAATCGTTTTCCAGGTCGAGCTCCCGGGTCAGGGACTTGAGCACCTTGACCGACAGCTTCTTTTCCAGCACGAACATCAGCACCGACTGGGCGCCTTCGTAGGTGAGGCCGAAAAAGGTCTTTTTCTCGTCACCGGTAATGCCGCGCGCGTTCATCAGTGTCACCGCGCCGGCCCCGGCCTGGCGGGCGACGTCGATGGCCTTGTCTTCCATTTCTTCGGCGAGAATGGCGATCAGTACGGAAAATTTCATGTGGGTTGACCTCGCTTGGCGATCTGCTCGACCACGATGGCATAGAGCATAACGGTGATGATGGGGAAAATGGAGGCAAATGCGATCAGGCCGAAACCGTCGATCATGATGTTGCGTCCTTCGATATGGGTCGCCAGGCCGATGCCCAGCGCGGTGATCAGCGGTACGGTGACCTCGGAAGTGGTCACGCCGCCCAGGTCGTAGGCCAGGGCGATGATGTAGCGCGGCGCCAGGAAAGTCAGGAAGATGACCAGCGCGTAGCCGCAGATGATGTAGAGATGGATCGAGTCACCGGCGATGATCCGGTGCACGCCGATGGTGATGCCGATGGCCACGCCAACCGCCACGATCACGCGGATCAGGTTGCCGTTGATCTTGCCGCTGGCGGCCTGCTCGGCCTTGGCGCCGATCGCGATCAGGGCGGGTTCGGCCATGGTGGTGGCGAAACCGATGGCAAAGGCAAACAGGTAGATCCAGACAATCCGATCGTGGCCGATCAATTGCTCGGCCATACGCTCGCCGATCGGAAACAGGCCCAGCTTGAGGCCGACCACGAATGCGTAAAGACCGATGATCACCAGGACGAAGCCGAACGTCACCATGGCCGGTCGCGGGATGCGCTTGCGGATCACGGCGAACTGGAACAGCAGCACCACGGCGATGATCGGCAGCACGTCACGCACCATCCGGCCCAGGTCGGCCAGCAGCGTGGTTCCCGTGGCTGCCGAAGCCACATCCGGGGCGACGATGACCGGGTCGACCGGGGCCGCGCCGACTGCCCCCGTCTCAGCCAGGCTGAAAACGATCACGCCGTAAAGCTGCACCGTGATCATCGGCACCATCACGGCCAGGGCGACCAGCCCGAAGCCATCGATCAGCGGGTTGCGACCGCGGATCGAGGCAGCAAGGCCGAGGCCGAGCGCAGCGATCAGCGGCACGGTAACGATATTGGTCGTCACACCGCCAGAATCGTAGGCCAGGCCGACAATCTCTTCCGGGGCAAAAAAAGTGACGACCACGACGGTCAGGTAACCGCCGATCATCATCCAGTGCAGCGGCAGGCCGAGAATGATGCGCAACACCCCGACCGCGATCACCGCCCCGACCGAGGTCGCGACCAGCAGGCGCAGGGTAAGCGGATTGATGCGGCCTTCGCTGATGATATAGGCCTGCTCGGCCACCGCGATCAGGGCCGGTTCGGCGATCACCGCCGAAAAGCCCATGAAAAACCCGAAGATCATCAGCCAGGGCAGCGAACCCTTGGCCGCGAATTCGTCCGACAGGCTCTTGCCGATCGGAAACACGCCCATTTCCAGCCCTTGCAGGAAAAGGGCGACACCAAGCACCACGATGCCCAGCCCGATCACGATGGAAGTCAGGCCATCAGGCACCTGCTGCAGCACCAGGAACTGGAAAACCCCGACCACCAGGATGATCGGCAACAGGTTGCGCAACGAATGCAACAGGGTGTCGAGGAATTGACGGAGTAGGCGCATTCGTCAGTTAGTCAGCGATCAGCGGGATCCCCGAACCCACTGTCGGGAAAAAAGAAGCTAACCACAGAGGCACAGAGGTCACAGAGAAAAGAAAATTAAAGTAATGTTTTATAGTCTATTCCCTCCGTGCTCTCTGTGCCTCTCATCAAACAAATTCAAACCCAATCGCGCGGAGACGCAGGGACGCAGAGGAAAAAGACTCTTGACTGCTTTTTCCCTCTGCGCCTCAGCGTCTCTGCGCGAGAGGTTCTTGGTTGTTTGCTCCGCGACAGCGGGTTCGGGACGGACTCGGGCCGTGGTAAACCTGCTTTTGTGACTTCAAGTTTTCCCTTAACTCTCTGTTGCTCTTGTCGGTGACACCAGCATGGTCTCGAACCGCTCCGTGGCCCGACGGTCCGGTAGCGCCAGGCTGCCGATGGTGGCGGCCAGGGCGGCCAGGATTGCGCCCGGCAGGATTTCGTAGACCTCGAACAGGCCGCCATCGAGGCGATGCCAGATCAATACCGTCAGGCCACCGGCCAGCATGCCGGCGGCGGCGCCGGCGCGGCTCATGCGGCGCCAGTACAGTGACATCAGGATCACCGGACCGAACGCGGCGCCGAGGCCGGCCCAGGCGTGGGCAACCAGATCGAGCACCATGCGCTCAGGGTCAGCGGCCAGCCCGAAGGCAATCAGGGCGATGGCAATGACGGCGCTGCGTCCGACCCAGACCAGTTCGTGCTGGCCGGCGTCAGGTCTGAACCAGCCCTTGTAGAAATCCTCGGAAACCACGGACGAGGCGACCAGCAATTGGGAGTCTGCGGTCGACATGATGGCGGCGAGAATCGCGGCCAGGCAGATACCGGCGATTACCGGGTGGAACAGGACCTCCACCAGGCGGATGAACACTGTCTCGGCGGCCTCGGCTTCCAGGGTCACGGCCAGGCCACCGATGCCGGCAATGCCGACCAGCACCGCGGCGATCAGGCAGATTGCGACCCAGCCAATGGCGATCTGCCGGGCCCGCACCAACTCGCTGGCCGCGCGGATGCCCATGAAGCGGGCGAGGATATGCGGCTGGCCAAAATAGCCCAGGCCCCAGGCCATCAGCGAGACAATCGCCATGACGCTCAGCGCCTGGCCTGTGGCATCGGTGAACGGGTTGAGCAGCTCACGATTGTGCTCGGCCACGGCGCCGAACAGGTTGGTATCGGCATCGCCGAGCACCATCAGCACAACCGCCACCAGGGCGATCAGCATCAACATGGCCTGCAAGGCATCGGTCCAGCTGACGGCCAGGTAGCCACCGAGAAAGGTATAGAGGATGATTGCTGCCGCGCCCGCACTGACCGCCCACAGATAAGGCATCTCGAACACCGTCTCGAACAGCCGCCCGCCGGCAACCAGCCCGGCGCTGACGTAGAGGGCGAAGAAGATCAGGATGAAAGCGGCCGGAATGATGCGCAGCAGGCCGCTGGTGTCGGCAAAACGGCGCTGGAAATAATCCGGCAGGGTCAGCGAGTCATCCAGTTGCTGGGTGGCCGTGCGCAGGCGCGAGGCGACCAGTTTCCAGTTCAGCCAGGTGCCGATGAACAGCCCCAGCGCGATCCAGCCGGCTTCGAGTCCGGCCAGGTAGGCGTAGCCCGGCAGGCCCAGCAGCAGCCAGCCACTCATGTCCGAAGCACCGGCGCTCAGTGCCGTCACCCCGCTGCCGAGGCGGCGCCCGCCGAGGATATAGTCCGACAGGTTCTGCGTGCGTTGCCAGGCCACGATCCCGAGCGCAAGCAAGACCACAAAGTACAGTCCGAACGTGAGCCATGTGGTCGTCATGCGATCTTCATCCAGAATCCCTCGTCATTGTTTTCAATCTGGTCTGAAACGAAAACCAGAAGAATGATTCGGCACTGTAGCCGCCCTGCCGAATGGGCACAAGCATCAGAACCCGTAGATGCTGAAGCCGCCATCCACGGCGATCACCTGGCCTGTGATGTAGCCGGCGACCGGCAGACACAGAAAAACGACCGCGCCGGCCACTTCCTCGGGCTTGCCGATGCGTTGTAACGGGGTGCGCGCCAGGACCTCGCGCCTATAGGCCGGATCAGACAGGACCTCGCCGGCCAGGGGCGTGTCGATGTACCAGGGCGCGACGGCATTGACGCGGATTCGATCCGGCGCCCATTCGACCGCCAGGTTGCGGGTCATCTGGTGCAGGGCCGCCTTGCTCATCGCGTACGGTGCGCCGGTGCGGAGATGGGTCAGGCCCGCGACCGAGCTGATATTGACGATGCTCGCCTGGTCGGCGCGTGCCAGCAGGGGATGGGCAGTGCGGGTCAGTTCGAACGCACTGAACAGGTTGGTTTCCAGAATCGAGTGCAGTTCATCGCTGCGGTAATCGAGCGCGGATTTTCGTATATTGAAACCGGCGTTGTTGACCAGGA
>JBLRWT010000245.1:0-4165 GCA_047921095.1 Wenzhouxiangella sp.
CGCTGCTTTACGCGTCAAAACAGCTACACCGGTTGTGCGGTGCCAACGGCATCGCCGGATGGTTTTTATACGATCGTCGCCTCCACGCTCACTGCAACAACTTACACGCTGACGGCTACGGCAACCGGCGCACAGTCCAAAGACAAGTGCAGCCCGTTCATTCTCGACCACCGTGGCGAGAAGAAGGCCGACTCGACAACGGAAAATTGCTGGGGATGATGATGAGAGCACCGACCTTTTCGCTCCAATACGCACGCGGACTCACCATGATCGAGCTCATGATCACCCTGGCAGTGCTTGGCATCCTGGCCACCATAGCCGCACCATCGATGCAGAAGCTGATTCGCGACAATCGCGTTTCGAGCCAGGCGAATGAGATCGTCTCGCTGATCAACATGACACGGAACGAGGCCATCCGCCGAGGCATCAACGTCGCTGACAGTGAACAGGCCGTACTTCGCCTGGACAGCGGCACGGCAAGCTGGAGCGCCAATGTCTCGGTGACCGGCGGGGAAACCGGCGAAGGTTGCCCGACCGGAGTCATTCGATGCGCCAGCAACGAAAACGTTACGCTGGCAACGACCTCCAGCGAGCTTTCGTTCGAAGCTCGCGGTTACCTGGTAAACAATTGGCAGGAAGAGGCAATCTGCCTGAAGCACGTTGGAGAGTGCGCCGGTGACTCGCAACACCTGCGGATTCGAATCCTCCCGAGTGGCCAGGTCGAAACAGGACGCCTGGCCTGCGACGCGACGTGCGGAAGATGATGTCATTCTCAGCCCCCACCAAGGAGACTCCGATGCCTCGCAACCGGCAGACCAGGCACCAGTCGGGACTGACCCTTCTGGAAGTGCTGATAGCGCTATTGGTGCTGTCCATCGGGCTGGTCGGCATGGCGTCGCTGCACCTGACTTCACTGCAGGCGTCGCACTCGTCCTATTACCGCAGTATTGCCTCGACCATCTCACTCAACATCGAAGAGCGTCTGTGGCAGATGGCAAACGATACCTTGACCGACCCCGGACAATGCATCACCGACGACTTGCTTACGGGAGGTGGAGGGCTCGCCGAAACCATTACATCCGACTGGCGCCCGGGCGCAACACACAGCTCCGGATGGGCTTGGGCCGACTATCCACTGGCCGGCATTCCGAATGTCACAATCCGGTTCGGTACTGTAACCACGGGCAGCATCACGCGCCCGAATTTCACCGCCGGTGGCGGCACCAATGGCGAATGGACCGACCAATGGCGGGAAGTTCCGCTGCGAATTACCTGGACGGAAGACCGCTTTGCCAATGACGCCTCCAACGCCGAGTCCTTCGATTACACGGTGCGCATTCCCTGCGTGCCCGAATGGGATGAAGATGCATGAACTCTCGAATGACAATCCACCCTCCATCGCCTTTCATGGTGCGCCTGACCGGCGGCTCCCGCGCCCGTGGCTTTTCACTTATAGAGTTGATGCTGGCCATGGCGATCAGCCTGTTTCTGATTGGGGGAGTGGCGCTGATCCACTTGTCCTCTCGCACGTCATCCATCGAAACTGAACGGCTATCTCGAGTACAGGAAAACATCCGATTCATCAGCGATTACCTGGTTCGGGAAATGCGGAATGCAGGCTTTCGCGACCAGCTAAGCCTCACAATCAATGGGTTCAATACGATTGGTGAGACATTCGCCGAAATCGGGAATGAGGGGGACGGCGACTCGATCACCCTTCGGTTCTCAGGCCGTGGCAGTTGCAGCGAAGAGTTGCGGGCCGGCAACATTCTGGTCTCCGACATTGTGACCAATACCTACTTTGTTGAAGACGGTGAACTGCGATGCACCGGGCAGAGCGGCGACAATCCGGCAAGGACCGTAACGCTGGTCTCGGGCATACGCGATCTTCAGTTTGATTTCATGTGCCCGGCCGGCAATCCCGGCTGCTCCTGCGCTCTGTGGCAGCATGGGGAGGATTTCGATGCAGAGCGCGCCAATCTTGCCAGCGCCTGCTACGGGGTAAGGATCGGGCTTCTGTTCGAGCCGCCCGACAATGCCGGCGGCACCGATCCCGTGGCAGTCGAGCTTTCCTCTTCATTCAGGAATGTAGTTCTCGGCAACATGATGTGGAACGCCGTTCCACCACTCACCCCCTAACAAATATTCTTTAAAAGCAGGGCTGAAACCATGCACAGCATCCGAACTCCGCTCCCGCAACAAGGTACAGCGCTGGTCTTCAGCCTGCTGATCCTGTTGATCATGACCGTTCTGGGTGTTGCCGTAATGAGCAATACACAGATGCAGGAACGCATGGCTGGTAACGTCAATCTCCAGGCGATCGCCTTCGAGGCTGCCTCGGCAGGCGTCAGTCAGGCACTGGCCTATGGAATGGAACGCTGGTACGACAGCGACGGCGAACGCGCATGTAACCGCCAGACAGGCTTTTGGGAAGAAGACTACAGCGCGCCGATCTATGTAGAGCTTCAAGGCGATGCTGCGCAGAAGGTCGACATCAGCTACCGACTGAAGGCTGACTGCCTGGAAGATCCGGGGTTCGGGGCGGACCCGGATGATTCAACCTTTGTGCCACCGGTGCAGATGTACATCACAAGTCAGGGGATTGTTTCTTCCGGCGGGCAACAACTCGCCACTCGCGAAATCGAAGTGCGAATCGATGATTTCCGCACGGATGGCCGATCCGCAATGCGCATCGAAGGCGGCACTGAAGGTGATGTGACGATTGATTTTGATCCGGCAAATAGCGACAAGTTTGTCGTGGACGGAGTTGGCGGGCCTGCCATTACCGCGTCCACCCTCAGCAATGCGGGCAAAATCGCTGAAGAAATCGGGAGCGACCGTTTGGGCAACTATGCAGGCGGAGTTTCAAAGTCGGATTTCGGGCCGCCTTTCAACTCCGCATGGAAGATGGCGCGCTTTGCTTTGGAAATCCGCGCATTCCTGGAGTTTCACGGCTTTGAAGCCTCGCACCAGCCCGCTGACGGACTGTCATGTCAAGGACTCAGTTCGTCTGACATGCCGCAGATGGCATACACAGACGGGGATATCAGCTTGAACGGGAGTGGCGCACTTGATGGCATCACTTATACCCGTGGAAATCTTTCGCTGGGAGGCAATGCATCCGGCAGCGGCCTGATTATCGTGGAAGGCCAGGTAGTCTGGCATGGGGGCGCCAATTTCCAGGGCATCGTAATCGGCCTTGGAGACAACAGCGGCGGAACCGGAGCGAACAAGAGCAAGAATTTCAGAATGAACGGCGGCGGTAATGGAGAGACCAGTGGCATGATTTATCTTGCAGATGTCAATATTGCGGCATTGGATGAGATATTTGACGCATTGCTGCTTGGCTGGGACGGGACTGATTACGATTGCTGGGCAGGTTGTGCGAATGCGATCTCTAATGACCCGGCTCTTAACCCGGCTCTTAATCCGTTCCCAGGTCAACCCTGGGAAGAAATACTCGCGCGAATGGATGATTGGGGAAACCCCGATGATACCGGCATAGGAGGCACCGAATACGAGCCGCTGACCGAGAAAAAATCACCCTCCGATAGCGAGCGTCCCGACGGATTCGGCGACACCGAGGTTTCCTTCGCCGGCGGCGGCAACCATAGCGTTACATACGACTGCAATGATGCTGACAGGCAACGCTGGATCCTGAGCCAATGTGGCCTGACATCGGATGAACAGATGGGCATTCCCGTGGAAAACAATGGGTTCAAGTATGACGGTCTCGCGGATCCGTGGAACGACCAGCTCTGCAATACGCCGGGAGCCGGCGGCTCCATCCAGGCGATCAGGAGTTGGCGCGAGAACCTCGGTTGGCGTGAATTGCTGACCGCCGGCGGCTGACTCTGCATTGTGCTGATCGGCCGCCTCCGCGGCGGGTCTGGCCTTTGCCGGCACCGGCGCTTCCCGGTTTACCTACAATCTCCGGGTCGGCATTCGACCCGGAGATTTTCGTGACAAAGCATTCCGAAGCTTCCAGGGGTTCGCACTACTGGCCGGACCTTTGCAGCAACCAGAGCCTGCTGATTCTGTTGCTGCTGGCCTTCAGTCTTGCGTTGGTGTTCACGCTGCTGCAGCCGCCGGAGCCGATGGGCTTCTGGCTGAACCTCGGGCAAAGCCTGCTGTTCACGACCTGGATAACGATGCTGTCGGCCGG
>JBLRWT010000246.1:0-4155 GCA_047921095.1 Wenzhouxiangella sp.
TCAGACCCTCCATTGGCACTCCCCTTCGCCAACGCCGTGCAACGCCCACCTTGGAGATCCCGGATCAAGTCCGGGATGACAGCTTATTGTTTCGGGTTTCAGGGTTTTCCTTGAACCTTGATCCTTGAACCTTGAGCCTTTTATCCCCTTAACCCCTTAACCGTCAGTTGATTCAAAAGCCCACCGCAAACAACCCCAAACAAAGCAACAACCCCAGCACCGGAATAATCACCGTCAGCGCGCCCATCGGGGCGTAGGCGGCGGCGTGGGTTTCTTTGCAGATGGCGCGGATGGTGGTGACGACGTAGCCGTTGTGGGGCAGGGAATCCAGGGCGCCGGAGGAGATGGCGACGACGCGGTGCAACTGGTCCGGGTCGACACCCTGGTCCATGTAGTGCGGGCCGAGGATGGGCAGGGCGATGGCCTGGCCGCCGCTGGCCGAGCCGGTCATGGCGGCGATGGCCGAAACCGCGACGGCGGCAGCGACCAGGCCGGAGCCCGGCATGCCGGTGACCCATACCACGGCGGCATCGAAGGCAGGCGACACCCGGGCCACGGTGCCGAAACCAACCACCGCCGCGGTATTGCCGATCGCGATCAGTGCGCCGGTACCGCCTTCGGTCAGGGCCTCGCCGGGCTTGTACAGGTGCCGGAAATTGATCAGGGCCGCGCCGATACATCCGGCCAGCAAGGCCACGATCAGCGCCGAGGTACCCAGTTGATCATGAGTGGTAAAGGAGATGCCCAATACCAGCAGCAGTGGCACGGTGGCCACGGCGGGGTGGGGCAGGTCGCCGCGGTCGCTGGTCGGGTCATCGCTGCGCTCCTCGAACACCTCGCCGCGCTCGACCGCGCGCTTCAACATCCAGCGCAGCCAGAAATAGCCGCTGACAGCCATGAAGATCGCCACCACCAGGCTGGCTTCCCAGGCGGCCAACGGACTGGTGCCCAGGTGTTCGACCGGTATCCAGTTCTGTATTTCGGGTGAGCCGGCCGAGGTCATGGTGAAGGTCACCGAGCCAAACGCCAGCGTGGCGGGAATGAATCGACGCGGCAGGTTGGCATCGCGAAACAAGGCCAGCGCCATCGGGTAGACCGAAAACGCCACCACGAACAGGCTCACGCCGCCATAGGTCAGGATGGCGCAGGCCATCACCACGGCCAGCGCAGCCCGCGTTCTGCCAAGCCGCGAGATGATGAAGTTGGAAACGCTGTCGGCGCCGCCGGATGATTCCATCAGCTTGCCAAACAGCGAACCGAGCAAGAAGATGAAAAACCAGGAAGCGATAAAGCCGGTAAAACCGCTCATGTACTGGGTGACCAGGTTGACCCCATCCGCGCCGGCAAACGGCGGCAGCAAGGGCACACCCGATGTCAGCGCCACCAGCAGGGCGCACAGCGGGGTCGCCACAAACAGGCTCATGCCGCGCATGGTCAGGTAAATAAGCAGGCCTAGGCCGCCGATCAGGCCAATCAGGCTGAGCATGGCTTGGTTCCGGATCATTGATGAAGATGGCTCACATAGTCGCGTGAGCCCTGTAGCCACGGAACTGTACCAAGGTACAAGTTACAGTCGTCACTTGATTGCCTAGGCTTGCCCTACACCAGTCGAACCGGTGGCACTGAATGCCGGTTCAATAAAAGAACACCCGCGAGCCACGAGGGAAGGGAATCATCATGGAATTGAAGCATTGCATAAAACTGGGTCTGATCATGATGCTGGGTGCATCGGTCAGCCTGACTGTCCAGGCCCAGGAAAACCAGAATGAAGAGGCCGAACGCGCCGAGCAGGCCGACGTGGATCGCATCCAGGTGACTGCGCGCCGCCGGGAGGAATCCCTGATCGATGTGCCGATCTCGGTAACTGCCTTTTCCGGCGAACAACTGGAGGATGCCGGCGCCCAGGACATTACCTATCTCAAGCAGACGGTTCCCAACACCACCCTGGAAGTCTCGCGCGGCACATCATCGACCCTGACCGCCTTCATTCGCGGAATCGGCCAGCAGGATCCGGTCGCTGGCTTCGAAGCCGGTGTCGGCATTTATATCGACGATGTCTACCTCAACCGTCCGCAGGCCGCGGTACTGGAAATCTACGATGTCGAGCGCATCGAGGTTCTGCGTGGGCCACAGGGCACCTTGTACGGCCGCAACACCATCGGTGGCGCCGTCAAGTACGTGACCCGGCGCCTTGGGCATCAACCGGCCGCCAGCGTTCGCGGCAGCATCGGCAGCTACTCGCAACGCGACCTGGTGGTCAGCGGTGAAATGCCGCTCGGTGACAGCTTCGCCGTCGGCGCCAGCATTGCCTCATTCAACCGCGACGGTTTTGGAACGAACCTGTTCCAGGACGTCGACAACTATGACAAGGACGTGCTGGCTGCCCGGGCAAGCGCCGAGTGGGTGCCGTCAGACAACCTCTTCGTGCGCCTGAGCGGCGACTATTTCGAAGACAACTCCAACCCGATTGGTGGCCATCGCCTGATTCCCGGTCTGTTCTCGGGCGCACCCGTACTCGACGACGAGTTCGACTCCCGCTCCGGCATCATGGGGCCGCATTTTGCCGAGCAATACGGACTTGGCCTGTTGGTCGAGTACGACATCTCACCCAACCTGCGATTCAAGAGCATTACCGGCTACCGCGACGATGAAAGCATCCAGCAGATCGATTTCGAGGCGCTGCCAGCGGCCGATGTCGATGTGCCGGCCATTTACGAGAATGACCAGTTCAGCCAGGAGTTTCAGTTAGCCTACACCACCGACCGGCTGAGCGGCGTGGCCGGCGTCTACTATCTCGATGCCAATGCCTTCACCGCGTTCGACGTGCTGCTGGCCACCACCGGCGACCTGATCGGCCTGCCCGGTCTCAATTCCTTCACCCTTGGTGATGTGGAAACCGAGAGCTGGTCGGTGTTCACCGACGTCAGTCTCGACCTGGCCGATATGTTCGACCTGAATACCGGCCTCGAGCTGTCGCTGGGCGCCCGCTACACCAGCGACAAGCGGACGTCTCGGGTATTGCGGCAGACCATGATTGGCGGCAACTCCGAACTGCTCGGCGGGGAAGGCTTTCCCATCGACACGATTTCCGATTTCCGCGGTTCCGAGACCTTCACCGACTTCTCGCCCCGGATCAGCCTGGCCTGGCAGCCAACGCCCGATCAGAACCTCTACGTTTCCTTCGCCCAGGGTTTCAAGGGCGGCGGCTTTGATCCGCGCGGGGTGAGCACCGCGGCCCCCGATCTGGACGGCGACGGGGTTGTGAGTGAAGAGGAAATCTTCGACTTCATGAGCTTCGACTCCGAAGAGGTCGATAGCTGGGAGCTCGGTCTGAAATCGCGCTTTGCCGGCGGCCGCATCAACACCAGCCTGGCGTACTTCTACAGCGACTACACCAACATCCAGGTGCCCGGATCGATCGGTGTCGATACCACCGGCGACGGCATTTCCGACACCTTTACCGGGGTCACGACCAACGCCGGCAAGGCGACCGTCAAGGGCATCGAGTTTGAAGCAACAGCGCTGATCGCGCGCGATGTCCTGACCAGCGGGGATGCCTTCAATACCACCGTGGCACTGGGCTACATCGATGCCGAGTACGACGAGTTCATCACCGCCGTCACCGACCCGGTGACTGGCCAGCTCGCGCTGCGCAACGTCGCCGACGAACGCACCTTCCAGAACACGCCCAGCCGCACCGCGCATTGGTCGCTGCGCTACGACCTGCCGCTGGCCCTGTTCGGCGCCGAAGGCAGATTCAGCGTGCTCGGCGCCTGGTCCTACCGCAGCAAGACCAACCAGTTCGAAATTCCCTCGCCCTTGCTCGACCAGCCGTCCTACTCGCTGTACGACCTGAGCCTGCTCTGGAAGCGCAACGACGGCCGCTACGAACTTGGACTGCACGGCCGCAACCTGACCGACACCCGGTACCAGGTCTCGGGCTATGTCTTCGCCACCCCCGACGGCTCGGTCTCGACGCTCGGGCTGGAAGGGGTCATGAACGCCTTCCACGGCCCACCACGCACCGTCACCCTGACCGGCAAGGTCAATTTCTGATCAAAAAAGGGCCGGCACTGCCGGCCCTTTTTTGCGCGTCGGAGGACGGTCCATGCCGTAGGTCGGGGTCGCATCCCCGACGGACAATGCTGGTGGGTG
>JBLRWT010000247.1:0-4152 GCA_047921095.1 Wenzhouxiangella sp.
TGCCATAAACGCTGTCACTTGAACCGACTTGGGAGATCCCGGGTCAAGCCCGGGATGACAGGGTCTTGGTAACCGACCACCGACTACCGTCGCACAGACGCACAGACGCACAGACGCACAGACGCACAGACGCACAGACGCACAGACGCACAGACCCCCGGTCTTCCCGCTACTCGCTTTCAAAGCGGTCGGCGAAGATTGTGTCGTCCTCGAGCAACTCGGTGTTGAAAAACCAGTTGAAGGTCTCGGCCGAGCCCATCGTGATCGTGCCGGAGGTGATCTGGATGTGATTGGGCATGAAAAAGGTACCTGATACTGAACACACACCGAAGCCGGGGCCTTCGGTGGTCACGGTGATGTCGCAGCCTTCGGCCACACCGCCGTATTCCAGCACCAGTTCGTAGTCGGCGGCGCTGTCCTGGAGCCGGTCAATGCCGGACATCCCGAGGCGAATCATGTTGGCGTCATCCCGGTTGAGCTCGCGCTTGGTTTCCTGGATTCGGGTGCCCTGGTACATCACGGCTTCGTCATTGGGCAGCCCGCGGTGCTGGGCAACCTGCAGGCCGGCCACTTCGACGAAATTGTGGCCCGCGGGAAGATCGTTGGTATTGACGCTGTACGTGGTCGCGTCGATGATCTGTTCGTGGATGAACGGGTCGTTCACGCCGATACGAAACCAGTTCATGTTGATGTCGTCACCCCGAAGGTCGGTTCGGGTACCGATTACGCCGTCTTCCCCTGGATCGAGATCGTGGGTTCCGCTGTCGCCGGGCAGGGTCTTGGCATAGCGGCGATCGGTACCGGTCAGGCCCGACTCGGTGGCCAGGTTGGGATGAGCCAGGCCGATACAGTGGCCCAACTCGTGCAGCAGCACGGATTCGTAGTCGACCTGGCTGGAGCCCAATTGGGGGTTGTTCAATGTCGTATTGCCAAGCACCGGATCCAGTCGATTCCAGACGGTGACGGTATTTCGCACCGGCACTTCCATTTCAGCGATGCTTTCACTGCCCGGATCAATGCAGACCGAGACATTAAGGGTGTTCTGGGTGCCGGTATAGCCTGTCGGATGAGCGATCAGGCGGGGATTTTCCTGTCCCTCGGCAAAGATGAACAACCCGGCGTTGGCCGGAGTACAGGCCATGCCAGTCAGAATCAGTGCAGCCGGCGCCTTCATCGACCCACCTTTCGCACATATTCGCGCATCCAGTCAAGCAGATCCGATTCAAGCCGTTTCAGGTTCGCCAGTTCGGCCACGTCGGGCCGGGCCCGACTCAGGGCATCGGGTGCCTCGACCACCAGTTCGAAGGCCTCACAGTTCAGACCGCGCCCGACGAATCGAACCAGGTCGGCATCGGCGACCTCGGTCAGGGTGCCTTCGCGCGGGCTGTGGATCGCCGCGGCCAGCTGATCCCGCGGCAACTGGCATAGCTCCGAAAAAACATTCTCGAGTTGTTGTCGCTCGTCCGGACCGGCTTGCCATCGGTAGTGGCCTGCCTGGCGGGTGTAGGCTGGGAAACGCATTTCAATGGTGTCATCAGGCCACAGGCGCAGACTGATGCGGTTGTCATGATCGGCGACCTGGGCATGGATGCGCTGATAGACCAGGTCCGGTTCGACGGACCATGCGGGCGAGAGGGTCACTGCGGCGAGACCGATCATGGCGGTCGCCAGCAAAATGATTCTCATTTGAGTTTCCTTGTCAGGATGCTTGCCCCTTGGTCTGATGCTTGCCCCGTGGATCGGAAGCGTCCAATAGTTGACCACCATCACAACATCCAGTTCCAGCTGAGCACGGCGGCGCGATGCAGGAGCAACAGGTGATCACCGTATTGGCGACCAGCTTCGTGGCGCCCAAAAGACGCGGCGGGCGGCCCAGGTCGCAGCGGAATGTCTGCCGCTCCATCGGAGTCTCTACCGTCACCGATTGCATGTGGAGCCGCTGTAATTCTGCTAACTTGTAGTTATTCCGCTCAATCCGTGACCCGCATTTGAGTTCAGAACAACCCTCGATCAAGCCCGATACCGGCAGCCCCGAGCGCCTGCTACTGGCAGGGGACTGGCAGGTTGATGCCGCAGCGCGCCTTGCCGAGGAGGTCGCCGGCGTTCGCGGCCCGGCCAACACGGTTGACGCCAGCGCCATCGGACGTCTGGATGCCGCCGGCGCCTTGCTGGTGCTGCGACTGGCTGATCGCTTCGGTATCGAAACCTCGCGCCTTGTGCTCGCTGACGATCACCGGGCCCTGGTCGAGGCCGTAGAGGCGGCTACCCAGCCTGACCCATCCTCCGAGCCGGCGGCCGAGGCGCAGTGGCGCCGTTTTCTCGGACACACGGGTGAAGCGGTTGCCGGTCTGTGCACGAATCTTGGCCGGCTGTTGGGTTTTCTTGGTCTGACCCTGGTCACGCTGGCCCAGGCCATTCCCAGGCCATCGCGATGGCGGATCACCTCCACGGTCCATCACATGGAACAAACCGGGCTGAACGCCATGCCGCTGGTTGCCTTGCTCAGTTTCCTGGTTGGCGCGGTCGTCGCCTTTCTCGGCGCCACGGTACTCCGCGATTTTGGCGCCGAGCTTTTTGTGGTGGACTTGACCACCTATGCGTTTCTGCGTGAATTCGGGGTTCTGCTGACCGCCATCCTGCTGGCCGGTCGCACCGCCAGCGCCTTTACCGCCCAGATCGGAACGATGAAAAGCCGCGAGGAGATCGACGCCATCCGGACGCTGGGGCTGGATCCGATTACCTTGCTCGTGTTGCCCCGGCTGATCGCGCTGGTGATCATGCTGCCGATACTTGCCGTGGTCGCGACCGTTTCCGGCTTGCTTGGCGGGATGCTGGTTTCAGCCACGACTCTGGGTATCCCGGTCGATCTGTTCATCGGGCGGGTGTATGAAACGGTGGAGTTGCGTCACTACCTTGTCGGTCTCATCAAGGCGCCACTTTTCGCCATCGTGATCGCACTGGTCGGGTGCCTGGAAGGGTTCAAGGTCGGCGGCACCGCCCAATCGGTCGGGGAACGCACCACCTCGGCGGTGGTCCAAAGCATCTCGCTGGTGATCGTGATCAACGCTCTGGCAGCCCTGTTCTTCATGGAGATTGGCTGGTGAGTGATGTGATGATTGCGATTCGGGGGTTGAAGAACCAGTTTGGCGCCCAGGTCATCCACGAAAATCTTGATCTCGATGTTCGCCGGGGCGAAATTCTCGGCGTGGTCGGTGGGTCCGGTACCGGCAAATCGGTGCTGATGCGTGCCGCCCTGGGGCTGCGACCGCACCAGGGTGGGACAATCGATGTGCTGGGTCAGCGTGTGGGCGATGAGTCCGGCGCGAGAAATTTGCTGCGTCGGCATACCGGTGTCCTGTTCCAGGATGGCGCCCTGTTTTCCTCGCTGACCGTGATGGAGAACGTCGAGGTGCCGCTCAAGGCGCATTTTCCGGCCTTGTCCCGGCAGTTGCGGCACGATCTGGCCTTGCTCAAGATTCGCCTGGCTGGCCTGTCGGCCGATGCGGCACCGAAGCTGCCGTCGGAGTTATCCGGCGGTATGAGAAAGCGCGCGGGCCTGGCACGGGCGCTGGCGCTCGACCCGGAGTTGTTGTTTCTGGATGAGCCTACCGCCGGCCTCGACCCGATCGGTGCCGCCGCCTTCGATGAATTGCTGCTGACCTTGAAAAAGGCGCTGGGGTTGACGGTTTTTCTGATCACCCATGATCTTGATACGCTGTACACCATTTGTGATCGGGTCGCGGTTCTGGCCGAACGGCGCATTCTGACCATCGGGGCGCTGGACGAGGTCGAGAGCACCGATCACCCATGGGTGCAGGACTATTTTCACGGACCGCGCGGGCGCGCGGCACAGGCCGCCAGTCGGCCACGGAGCTGAATGAATGGAAACTCGAGCCAGTTATGTTCTGATTGGTGCCTTTACGTTGCTGGGACTGGCACTCGTGCTGGGCTTGGGGCTGTGGACGGCCCGGTTTCAGGCCGACGCCGCCTGGCAGGAATACGAGATCCGATTTGACCAGGCGGTGACCGGCCTGTCGGTCGGCAGTTCGGTGCAATACAACGGCATCACCATGGGGTCCGTTCGTGATCTGTTTCTTGATCCGGAGGATCCCCGCCGGGTGGTTGCCATCGTTCGTCTGCAGGCCGAAGCCC
>JBLRWT010000248.1:0-4146 GCA_047921095.1 Wenzhouxiangella sp.
CCGGCATTTACCGCAAGATGCATATTCCTGACGACCCGGGCTACAACGAAAAATTCTATTTCACCCCCGGCGATCTCGGCTTTGAACCGATCGACACCTCGATTGGTTCCCTGGGGGTCCTGGTGTGCTGGGACCAGTGGTATCCGGAAGCGGCGCGTCTGATGGCCATGGCCGGTGCCGAATTGCTGCTGTACCCGACCGCCATTGGCAAGAACCCCGATGACGAGGTTGATGAACAACTGCGTCAGCTCGATGCCTGGCGCACCATCCAGCGCGGCCATGCTGTGGCCAATGGCTTGCCGGTCATTGCCTGCAACCGGGTTGGCTTCGAGCCTGATCGCTCAGGCAATGGTTGCGATGCGGAGTTCTGGGGCCACAGCATGATCATTGGCCCGCAGGGCGAGATCATCGACGAGGCCGGCACCGACGCCGAAGTGCTGATCGCCGACATTGATATGGATCGTGGCGAACAGGTGCGCCGTATCTGGCCTTTTCTCCGTGATCGCCGCATCGACGCCTACCAGGATCTTCTCAAGCTCTGGCGTTCCTGACGTCTTTACGCTCCTGAACTCTTTAACTTGTATCAGCCAGCGACGGATCAGGACCATCTTTCGGTATCATAGCCGGCTGGCCTGACTTCGAAGGATCCTTGATGGACTCTAGTTCCCTGACCGCACTGTCGCCGCTCGACGGTCGCTACGGCAATCGGCTGGGCGGGCTTCGTGACCTGTGTTCCGAAGCCGGCCTCATTCACCATCGCGTTCGGGTGGAAATCGCCTGGTTCAAGGCTCTCGCGGCGCATCCCGACTTCAGCGCCCTGCCCGCCCTGAGCAATGACGACAGCGCATACCTCGACCAGTTGGTCGATGAGTTCAGCGTCGAAGACGCCGCCGCGGTCAAGGCCATAGAGAAAACCACCAATCACGACGTCAAAGCCGTCGAGTACTGGCTGAAGGACAGGATGGGCCAACGCCCCGGGCTTGTACCCTATCTCGAACTGATTCACTTCGCCTGCACCTCGGAAGACATCAACAACCTGTCGTGGGCGCTGATCATCAAGGCAGCCATTGTCCAGGAGCTCGACCCGATACTCGCCACCCTGGATCAGCGCCTGGCGCAACTGGCCGTCGACACGGCCGACCTGCCGATGCTCTCACGCACCCACGGACAGACCGCCTCGCCGACCACGCTGGGCAAGGAACTGGCCAATGTCGTTTTCCGCCTGCGCCGTCAGCGTCGCGGGCTCAACCTGGTGGAGATCAGCGGCAAGATCAATGGCGCAGTCGGCAATTTCAACGCCCATCTGGCAGCCTGTCCCGACCTGGACTGGTCAGCGCTGTCGCGCGACGTGGTCGAAGACCTGGGGCTGGTCTGGAACCCCTATACCACCCAGATCGAGCCGCACGACATGATTGCCGAAGTCGCCCATGCGCTGGTTCGCATCAACACCCTGCTGCTCGATTTCGCACGCGACAGCTGGGGCTATGTCTCGCTGGGCTATTTTCGGCAGAAGCTGGTCGAAGGCGAAGTCGGCTCCTCGACCATGCCGCACAAGGTCAACCCGATCGACTTTGAAAACGGCGAAGGCAACCTCGGCCTGGCCAATGCCTTGCTGGAGCACCTGGCGGCCAAGCTGCCGGTCTCGCGCTGGCAGCGTGATCTGACCGACTCCACCGTCCAGCGCAGCCTGGGCAGCGCCTTCGGCTACTGCGCGCTGGCCTGGGGCTCCATTCTGAAAGGCCTGGACCGAATCGCACCGAACCGTGAACGTCTGGCGGCCGACCTCGACCAGGCTTGGGAAGTGCTGGGCGAGGCGGTGCAGACAGTCATGCGCCTGCATGGCGTTCCCGAACCCTATGAAAAGCTGAAGAAACTGACCCGGGGCCAGGGCATGACGAAAGACAGCATCCGTGAATTCATCAAGACGCTGGATATTCCGGCTGACGATCGCGAACGGCTGCTGCAGATGACCCCGGCCAGCTATACCGGCAATGCCGAGGCCATGGCACGGGCAATCACCCGCTACGTATGAGGGCGGTCGACTGCCTGGATGGCTTTGAGGTCGAGCGCTTCCTGGCCGATTACTGGCAGCAGCGTCCCTGTCTGATTCGGGGCTGGCTGCAGCCGACTCCGGTGACGCTGGAATCGCTGGTCGATCTGGCCGCCGATCACGATCTGCCCGCCCGCCTGGTGACCGGCACACAGGATGGCGCCGACTGGACCCTGATGCACGGACCGATCGAACAGGCTGACCTGCCAGCATCCGGGCGCAACTGGACCCTGCTGGTCCAGGAAATGGACAAGGTCTGCCCCGCCGCCACGGCCATTCTCGACCCTCTGCGCTTTCTGCCGGACTGGATGATCGATGACGTGATGATCAGCCAGGCGGCCGATGGTGGATCGGTGGGTGCGCATGTCGACGCCTACGATGTCTTTCTGGTTCAGGCTGCGGGAAAACGTCGCTGGCAACTTGCCACCGAGTTCGATCCGCTGCTTGACGAGCGTTTCGAGATGGCCTTGCTGGCCAACTGGCAGCCAGAGACAGAGTTGATTGCAGCGCCCGGCGATGCCCTTTATCTGCCTGCTGGCATTGCCCACCATGGCGTCGCCGACGGACCTTGCCAGACCTGGTCGATCGGCCTGCGGACACCTACAGGGCCGGAATTGCTGTTCTTCCTGGCCGAGGCGCTGAGCGAACGCCCGTCGCCACGTCTGCCGGTCAGCCGGATCGATCGGGAATGTCCTGCCCTGCTCGATGCGGCGCTGGTCAAGGACACACGCCGCCTGCTGGAGAACTGCCTGAAGCTCGAAGACAGCGATCTGGCCTCGATCACGGCCCGCTTCCTCAGCAGTTGGCGTTTGTGGCATGAGGACAATGACGACGATACGGAAAGCAACCAGGGTCTCGAAAAACTGCTTGCCGGCCATAGGGTGACACTGCGAGCAAGCGCGCGCCTGACCCTGACCTCCGAGAATAATCAAGTTGTGCTCTACGTCAATGGCGAGCGCATCGAGTGCCCGCCAGCCCTGGCCCGCTCACTGGCGACTACGCGCTGCGTCGAGCCTGAATGGCGCCATCATCCTGACGCTGTCGAACAGCTTGCCGAGCTCGACGCGATCCACTGATTCATTCGCCTCTACAACTCCCGATCATGCAATTGAACCCCAATTGCCAACCCTGCCCCGTTATAATCACCGGTTGTTTATCAGCCACCTGACCCCAGGCGTCAATTCATGACCGATTACCTCCAGGAGCAGTACCGGACGTCCCATTTGTCCGGCTCCAACGCCGCCTATGTGGAGGAACTCTACGAGCTGTGGCTGGATGATGCCGAAGCCGTTCCCGAGCACTGGCAGACCTTCTTCAACAAGCTGGCTGATGGCGCGAGCGACGATACGCGCCATCTCGCCGTTGCCGAGCACTTCCGTGGACTGGCCGCAGACGGCATGGCCTACTCCGGCTCGATGGCCGAAGACTTCAAGCAGGCTGGCGTGCTGCGCATGATCAATGCCTACCGGGTTCGTGGTCACCAGCGCGCCAAGCTGGACCCGCTGGGCTTGAGCGAGCGGCCGAAAGTCCCTGACCTGGACCTCGAATTCCACAGCCTGTCGGAAGCCGACCTCAAGACCACCTTCCATACCGGCAGCCTGGCCGCCCCCGACCACCTGACCCTGGGCGAAATTGTCGACATCTGCCGCAGCACCTATTGCGGCTCGATCGGTGTCGAGTACATGCATATCGCCGACACCAATCAGCGCCGCTGGTTGCAGCAGCGGCTGGAAGGCACGCGCGGCCACTACACGCCGCCGGCCGAGGATCGCCTGCGCCTGCTCGAGAAACTGGCCGCCGCCGAGGGCATGGAGAAGTACCTGCATTCGCGCTACGTGGGCCAGAAGCGCTTCTCGCTGGAAGGCGCTGAAAGCGTGATCCCGCTGTTCGATACCCTGATTCGTCACTCGGGCAGCCAGGGCATCAAGGAAATGGTCATCGGCATGGCCCACCGCGGCCGCTTGAACGTCCAGGCCAATGTTCTGGGAAAACCCTATGAAGAAATTTTCCGTTCGTTTGAGGAGCAATACAACCCGGATGCGGCGGTGGGCGGGGGAGATGTAAAATATCACTCGGGGTTTGACGGCGAGGTGGAG
>JBLRWT010000249.1:0-4146 GCA_047921095.1 Wenzhouxiangella sp.
CCGGCACGTAGAGCAGCAACTGGCGAGACACCGATACCATGGTCGCCTTGCCGGGCTGCTCGATCGCGGGAAGCAGTGCCAGGGTAGTGAAAACCAGCGGCAGTGCGGGCAGGACGACCAGCAATACCCGGAAATGATGCAGGTCTCTGGGCAGGAACAGCATGTCGGGCAACATGAGGCTCAGGGTCTGTTCCGGAAAGCCGGTCATCAGCGCCCAGATCGGCAGCATGATCAGCGCGCCGGCACTGACGAAGGTCCAGTAGCTCTGGCGTATCCGCTGCCACTGGCCGGCGCCATAGTTGATGCCGGCAACCGGCTGAAAAGCGCGCATCAGGCCGAACAGCGGGGTCAGCATGAAGATCAGCACCCGCCAGGCGGCGCCGAAAAAGGCAATATCCGCTTCGTCGCCGATCCGGGCCAGCATGTTGAAGACAACGATGGCCTGGACCAGCCCCATGGAACTCATGATCATGGCCGGCGTGCCAAGCTTGATGATCCGGGTGCGCAGGGTTCGGTGCAGGCCGAAATACCTGGGGTCGACCGGGTAGCTCGCCCGCCCGAGGACAAAACGTCGCCAGACCAGCCCGCCCCCGATGACGCCCCCGAGGTTGGTTGCCCAGGCCGCGCCGGCAACACCCCAGCCAAATACGCCAATGAAGATCGGGGTGAGGATGATATTGGCCACTAGCCCAACGGCCATGTAGCCGGCCGCGAGTTTCATCTTGCCTTCACCGCGCAGCAACATGTTCAGTGTCATGCCGCCAATTGCGCCAATGCCGCCAAGTGCTGAAGCGCGCAAGTAGCTGGCCGCGATTGGAACCAACTCCTCGCGCGCCCCCATGCCACGAACGAAAATCTCGGCAAAAAGCCCGCCGGCCACGGCGTAGCCAAGCGACAGAACGGCGGCAATGGTCAGCGCCGTGCCGGGCAGGCGGCGCATCAATTCCCGGTCTCCCCGACCGATGGCGATCGACAGGGCGACACCGCCGCCGATCCCGGCCAGGGATCCCAGGCCCAAGGTCAGTTGGGTGAGCGGATAGGCCAGAACCGTGCCGGCGAGCGCCTGGGCCCCGATCATCTGGCCAATGAAGACAGCGTCCATGACCGCATTGAGGCCAAACAGCATCATGACGGCGATGGCCGGCCAGCTCATGGCCCACATGACCCGCCACGGGTTGCCGTTGAGGATCAGGCGTGCGTGCGGATCGGCGCTATCCGGTGTTGCCGAGACGCTCAAGGTACGGTCCGATCAGCCACCGGTTCGGAGGATACGCACCGGGGGGGTGGCCAGCACCGAGCGGTTGCCCAGCCAGCCAGAGCCGACCACCAGTACCACAGCGAGGACGAACCCGGTGACGAATAGCTGCAGCGAGGGTTGGTAGGTGAATTCGAACAGTTCGCGAGCCAGCAGCCAGCCGGTCACTGCCGAACCAACGGTGGCCAATGCCGCGGCGATCAAGGCCATGATGCCGTATTCGATCAACAGGCCGCGTCGCACCATGGCATTGTCAGCCCCCAATGTTCGGATCAGAGCAGATTCATGGCGACGCTCATCCCGGGTTGCTTCCAGCGCGGCGAGCAGGACGACCAGTCCGGCCAGCAGGGTAAAGAAAAACACGACCTGGGCCGCCGAGCTGACCCGATCAATGATTTCACCGATGCGCTGGATGAGGGCACCGACATCGATGATCGACACATTTGGCCAGGCCCGGCTGATTGGTCTCAGGACACTGCCGTCGCCGTCGGCAAGGTAAAAGCTGGCAATGAACTGGTGCGGCAGAAAATCGGCTGCCTCCGGGCTTAGCAGGATAAAGAAATTCACGTTGAAGGAATTCCAGTCCACCTCCCGGATGCTGGTCACGGTGCCAGTGAACTGGCGAGCGCCGGACTCGAAGGTGAGTTCGTCACCAAGGCCGATTCCCAGGCGTTCCGCCCACATCTCGGCCAGCGATATCTCATTGCGGGCATCCGGGCCAAAAAACGTGCCGGCCACAACCCGGTTGGCTGGCGGCAGATGGTCAATCCAGGAAACATTCACCTGGCCGGCCATGCGGTCGTCCCGTCGATTGTCGCGACGATTGTCGTGACCATCGTCGTGACCATCGTCGCGACCATCGTCGCCCGTGGCTTCGACCAGGTTGACGTTGGCCATGGGCCGGATCTGGAGATTGCGGGCGCCAGCCCGCTCCAGCTCAGCCTCGATGTCATCGACCTGGTCCGGCTGAATGTTGACCAGGAAATGATCCGGCGTGTCGGGCGGCAGGCTGCCACGCCACTGATCCAGTAACTCGGTTCGTACAATCATCAGCAGCAACAGGGCCATCAGTCCCAGTCCAAGTGCCGTGACCTGGACGATTCCGGCCGCGCGCCGCCGATGCAGACCGGCCAGCCCGAATCGCCACGCCTCGGTCGTGTGACGCGACAGGACACGGGTGGCGATCATTGCCAGCCAGCCAGCGATGGCAAGGACCATGCCCAGCACGATGCTGCCACCAAGTACGATCAGGGCCAGGCGAGCATGCCCGAGCTGGATCACCGGAATCGCAAGGGCGCCAGCGACAGGCAGAATCCACAGCAATCGACCGAGCGTCGGCCGGCTGTCGAGCGAGCGATTCAGAATCCGCATGGGCGGCACCTGGCGCAGGTTCAACAATGGCGGCAGGGCAAAACCGGCAGCCAGCAGCACGGTGAACAGACCGCCACCGAGCGCGGGGCCAAGCCGGGGTGGGGGCAGGGCGCCGGCCGGCCCATCGGCCAGAATCTGGGCAATCACGGCCTGGGCAATGAGCCCGCCCAAGCCGCCAATGATGACGGCAATCAGCACCAGCCACAGCAGCATCAGGCTCAGGGCCAGCATGACCTGGTTGCCGGTGGCGCCGAATGACTTGAGCAGGGCGACCAGGTCACGCTGGGCACTGGAAAATCGCAGCGCCGAAAGCAGGATGGCCACGGCCGAGAGAATCACGGTGGTCAGGGCGGCAATGCCGAGAAAACGTCGGGCCTGGGTCAGGGCCAGACCGGTCTGATCTTCGGCATCGGCAACGGTGATCACGCCCTGATCATCGTCCAGCCTCGGTTCGACCCAATTTCGAAATGCATCGACCTCACCCTCGCTGCCGGCGATCAGCATCCGGTAGCGGGCACGAGCACCTGGGCCGAGCAACTCACTTTCAAGCAGGTCTTCCAGGTTGACCATCATTCGGGGTGCGAGCATGAAGCGGCTGCCACCGCGATCTGGCTCGAATACCAGCGATCGGGTGATGGTCAGCTCAGTATAGCCAAGCTCGGTGCCGTCGCCGACTTCAGCCTCGAGGTACCGCAGACCGCGGGGTTCCAGCCAGGCGGTACCGCGTTCCGGGATGGCCACGACTGCTTCCTCGCTGCCATCGAGCCGGTCGGCCAAAATCAACTGACCTCTTAGCGGGTAGCCGTCGGAAACGCCCTTGACATCGATCAGCATGCTGTCGTCATCAACGAACACGGCCGTGCTCATCAGGATCACTTCGGCAGTTTCGAGACCCATGGTTTCAGCCTGGGCGAAAAACTCACGAGGCAGCCGATCGCGTCCGGCAACGATCAGGTCGGCGGCGAGTGCTTCGCCGGCTTCCCGCTCCAGTGCGCGCCCGACCCGGTCGGTAAACAGGCTGACCGCCACCAGCGCGGCAGTCGCCACCACCAGGCCGGCAACCAGCAGCCCAAGCGCACCGGATCGGCCCTGGCGAAACAGCAGGCGCCACGACAGGGAGAGGGTGTTCATTGCTTGTCCACCAGGCGGAACCGTTCGCGTCCCTGCTCGCCGTCCGGACCGATCAGGCGCCCGTCTTCGATTTCGTCGATGCGGCCACAGCGGCGCGCAAGATTCAGATCGTGGGTGACCAGAACCAGGGCGGTGCCGTGTTCCCTGTTGAGATCGAACAGCAATTGGGCAACTGATTCACCGGTGGTGCGGTCCAGGTTGCCGGTGGGCTCATCGGCAAAAAGGATGGTCGGGCCACCGGCAAAGGCACGGGCAATGGCCACGCGTTGCTGTTCGCCGCCCGAGAGCTGACGCGGATAATGCGCTACCCGCTGGCTCAGGCCCACCTGGTCGAGCGCAAGGGCCGCCCGCTGGCGTGCATCCTTGATACCCGCGATCTCCAGCGCCAG
>JBLRWT010000250.1:0-4119 GCA_047921095.1 Wenzhouxiangella sp.
TCGGCCGTAGTGCCGTAGGGCGTGTCTTTGCGTTTAAAAGATTTTTTTGTTTTTAAACAACAAGCTAACCACTAACCCCGTAGATGCAGAAAACCAAAGCGTTCCTGAAAAGCTTTCGATCTTCTATCCCTTCGCGCTCTTCGCGGCCTTCGCGGTTAGTCCATCTTTTCGCTTTTTTAAAAGCACTAACCCTCGGTGGTTCAATCTTTCTTTGCAGGCGGTGGGTTCTTGAGGATCTGGCGGAGGCGCTGGAAGCCGGGTTTGCCGGCGTTGTCGGGGAACAGCCAGACGCGGTGGGTGCCGTGTTCGTCGGTCATGCTGAAGCCGACCAGCAGGTCGGTATTGAGCAGGCTGCGCTTGAAGTGGCCGCTGTGACGCTGCTTGCCATGACCCAGCAGAACCACCTGGTCACCGGCCTGGGACACCACCACCTTTCGCCATGGCACCCGGTTGAAGCGCTGCAGTCGCCAGGCCCAGAGCAGGCCGATGATCACAGCGGCAACCAGGAACACGACCAGGGAAGGGCGAAGGTAGAACACGGCCGCCAGCGCAATGCCGGCAATCAAGGTCGCCAGACCCTGGCCGAGCAGGGATGGTTTGATATCGAGAGTCAGGGCGCCGGTTGTTTTCATACGCAAGATTGTAGCCTCGTTTGATAGAGCAGCACCAGCCTACTTCATCCGGGCTTCTTCCTCGCGGCGGCGGCGGAGGGACTCTTTCCAGTGCTGGACGCGGACGCGGTCCTTGATCAGTTCGATGGCTTCCAGGGTCATGCTGGTGCCGATGTTGCCGAGTTCGGGGTGGTCTTCGAGGATGGCGTCGATGATGACGGTGACGGTTTCATCGACGATCTGGTTGTTCTCCGCTGTGCTCAGGTCGCGCACGGTGCGGTCGAAAATCTCGCAGGTGATGTCGTTGATCGACTGGCGCAGGGTGTTGACCACGGCCCGGCCCAGGACCGGTACCCGTTCGAGATTACGAATGCCGGAATTGGCGCTGACGGCGTCGGCCACGACTGACTCGACGTAATCGCGGATCGTTTGCTGGTGATTGTCGTAGCTGCGCTGGGCGATCATGCCGATGCGCCGTGACAGGTGTTCGACCAGTGCTTCGCGCTGCGGGGCGATGACATCGGTGATGATCTGGCGGGTGATCGGCGTTTCGTCTTCCACTTCGCGCCGGACATCATCCAGGGTGCGGATCAGCACCTTGTCGGAGATCTCGTCGATGAAGACGTTGTAGTAGAACTTGAAGAACTGGTAGACGCCGGTATCGGTCAGGTCGACGATCCCCATCTTCTGCAGCCGCATCAGCAGGGAAATGATGCGCAACAGGCGCAGCAGGCGCAATGATCCGACCGGGATCAGGCCGATCAGGTCATACCAGTGCATGAACGGATAGAAGTACCAGCGCGGATAGGTCCGCTTGCGGGCGGCCATCACCCACTGAAAGCAGAATTCGGCCAGAAAGATGGCGATGAAGATCAGGTCATAGAACAGGAAATGGTCGTGAATCTGGTCGCCGTAAAACCGGTTGAAGCCGGGTGAGATGTTCTCGACCACCGACTGAACTACGGCGCTGGCATACAAGGTGTCAAAGACGATGAAGACCAGGTTGACGAGGACCAGCAAGACCATGAACACGTCCAGCGCCAGCCACGAAGTCTGCCTGGTTTCTCGGAGTTTCTCTCGATCGAACTTCAGTGGCATGCCGCCTGCTCCGCCGTGGGCCCGACGACCATTATGCAGGACAAGGGCAGCCGGGCAGGGATTACCCCAATACGCGCAGGCCGCCCGGGTAGACGCTGACTTCGATGCCGATGGCCTGGCGGGCGATGATTTCGCCATCGCCATGGACCATGCAACCTTCAGGGCAATCGATGCTGATGCGGCTGACCTGATCGGTATGGACACCGTTAAAGCGCGCATGACGACCGACAAGGACGGCTGGAAGGATCATCAGCAGCCGGGCCACCGGCATGACCTCGGCCCGGCACAGGTCGAGCAGGCCGTCATCAATGCGGGCATCGGGGGTCAGCAGGAACCCGCCACCGGTCGAGCGGCCGTTACCCAGGTTGATCAGAAACTGTGGCTCGACGATTTCGAGGCCGTTGTAGCGCAGGGTCATGGCAGGAGCCCGATAGCGTGCGAGGTGCTGCAGGGCCGCCGCCAGGTAACGGGAAAAGCCCTTGAAGAAACGTGCGCGGCCAGCGCTGTCGGCCACCAGGGCTTCGAAGCCGACGCCCAGGCTGTTGATGAAGTGGCCCTCGCTGACCTGGCCATTGATTTCCTCGATCCGGATCTGGCCGACGTCGACGGAGCGCGGCTCCGCATCGACCAGCCAGTCCGGCATTGCGTCCAGATGGGTCGGGCCGTCGAGCATCCTGGAAAAATCATTTCCCGAGCCAACCGGCAGCACCGCCATCAACGCACGGCCACCAACCAGCCCCCGGGCCACTTCGTGCACCGTGCCATCACCACCAACGGCGACGACCACGTGGTTCTCGCGCATGCTGCGCGCCCGCGCCAGGCTTTCCGCTTCACCGGGGCAGGTAGTGAGCAATATCTCGGCGTCCGGGTTGGTCTTCCCCAGTCGTTCGGCCAGGGGGCGACCGGAGCGGCCACGGCGCCCGCCGGCAACCGGATTGACGATATAGGAGATGGTGCGCACGGGCTCTGGTGGCGCTTGTAAAAGTTAAACCAGCCGCCAGAACACGTTGCCACCGGCGCGGAACGGGACGCCGGGCTGGCCACCAAAATCGAGGCTTGTGGGCACTTCGACTTCCGTCCTTTCCAGCGTGACCTGGCGCTGGTTGCGGGGCAGGCCGTAGAAGTCCGGACCATGGAAGCTGGCAAAGCCTTCCAGCTTGTCCAGGGCGCCTGCTTCGTCGAACACTTCCGTATACAGCTCCAGCGCATTCCGGGCGGTATAGATGCCGGCGCAGCCGCAATCGGATTCCTTGGCGCCTTTGGCATGCGGGGCCGAGTCGGTGCCGAGAAAGTATTTCGGGCTGCCGCTGGTCGCGGCCCGGACCAGCGCCCGCCGGTTGGCTTCGCGCTTGAGCACCGGCAGGCAATAGTGGTGCGGGCGCAACCCGCCTTCGAAGATCGCATTGCGATTGAGCAGCAGATGATGGGCGGTGATGGTGGCGGCGATATTGGCCGGGGCGCGGTCGACGAAATCGACCGCCTGGCTGGTGGTGATGTGTTCGAGCACCATGGGCAGGGCTGGGAACTCCTGCAGCAGCATGGACAACTCGCGCTCGATGAACACGGCTTCGCGATCGAAGATATCGATGTCACGGTCGGTGACCTCACCGTGCATCAGCAGCGGCAGTTGCCGCAGTTGCATTTCCTCGAGCACGGCGAACACGCGGCGAATATCGGCCACCCCGCTGGCCGCATTGGTGGTGGCGCCGGCCGGGTAATACTTGACCGCATGGACGTGCTCGCATTCGGCTGCCCGGCGGATGTCTTCGACCGTGGTCTGCTCGGTCAGGTACAGGGTCATCATGGGCTGAAAGTCCGAATCATCCGGCAGCGCGGCGAGGATGCGTTTGCGGTAGGCCAGCGCGTCATCGACGGTGGTCACCGGTGGTTTCAGGTTCGGCATGATGATCGCCCGCGCGAACTGGCGGGCGGTATCGGGCAGCACCGACTTGAGCATCGCGCCATCGCGCACATGCAGGTGCCAGTCATCGGGTCGGACCAGTTTCAGTCGATCGCTGTAAGTCAAAGCATTGTCATTGAGGGTGAACGAAATGCCAGTTTAGCCCAGCATGGGCTGAGGCAGGCATAATGTGGTGCTGATCCAACAGGCAGATTGCGGCATGAATGAGCAACACGGAAATGACCAACACGAATTCGACCTTGTCCTGCTGGGCGCCACCGGTTTTACCGGACGGCTGGTGGCCGAATACCTGATCAAGCGGCACGGAGCGGACGGGACGTTGCGCTGGGCGCTGGCCGGGCGCAGCCAAAGCAAGCTCGAAGATGTGCGAAAAGAGCTTGGCGATTCGGCGGCCAGGCTGCCACTGATCGTCGCTGACAGTCATAATCGTGCCTCGCTGGATGCGCTGGTCACTCGTACCCGGGCCGTCTGCTCTACGGTTGGCCCCTA
>JBLRWT010000251.1:0-4099 GCA_047921095.1 Wenzhouxiangella sp.
CAACAACAGCCAGATACAGCCAGCCATGCCAGGTCCGGATGTAGGTGATATTAATGCCTAGCCCGACTTTCCTAGTTATTTTCTCTCGTCCTTGATATTGCCTGCCAAAACAGTAGGTTAGCGTTTAGCCGTCATATCCCCTAAAGTGAAACACAACGAAACCCTATGATTACGTGCGCGCAGGCCGATTTATGGTATAGACTATCCCCTAAATATGAGGCGGAGAGCACCATGGAGCGCCTGGAAACCAAAAAAATCAACGGCCGCACCTATTACTACTATTCCAAGTGGGGCTGGAAGAACGGCAAATGCCGCCGCCTGTGGCAGAAGTACCTCGGTTCGCTCGAACATATCGTCGATACGGTGACCCAGGGCGGACCGGCACCCAAATGCGCGGATGTCTTTCAATGGGGCTTGCCGATGGCGTTCTGGAACGAGTGCAAGCGCAGTGATGCGATTGCCCAGATCGATCGCCTATGCCCTAAGCGCAACCAGGGTCTGTCGGTGGGGCAGTATCTGGCCATCGCAGCGCTCAACCGTGCCATCGCGCCCTGCTCGAAGCGTTCGATCTGGGAGTGGTTTTCCCAGGCCGCCTTGTTGCGCGAGATACCCGAGGCCAGCGCCACGGCGCTGAGTTCACAACGCTTCTGGGACCACATGGACAGGATCGACCAAGACACCGCGGCCTCGATCTGGCGCGCGTTGTTGCAAGGGGTCGTCGAACGCGAGCGGATCGACCTGTCCTCGGTCTCCTACGACGGCACCAATTTCTACACTTTCATCGATACGTTCAACACACGATGTGAGATCGCCCGCCGCGGCAAGAACAAGCAGGGTCGAACCAATCTGCGGCAAGTCAGCTACGCGCTGTTTTGTTGTAGCGACGGTCAGTTGCCTCTCTACTATGACGTCTACGAGGGCAACCGCAACGACGCCAGGCAGTTCAGCCAGATCATCGAGCGCTTCCACGCATTTTTCCAGTCGCTGTCGCCGACCAGCGCGCCAAAGCCGGCGTTGACCGTGGTGTTCGACAAGGGCAATAACAGTGCGGAGAACTTTGCGCTGCTTGATCGCCTGGGCTTGCATTTCGTCGGCTCGGTCAAGCTTGACGAGCACAAGGATCTGATGCGCATCGGCAATGACGATGCACGCTTCGAGCCCTTGGCCGGCGAGCGCTGGCAAGGCGCCAAGGCCTTCCGGGTCGAGCGACAAATTGCCGGCAAGGCGCGCGTGGTGCTTGTCACCTACAATCCGAAGTTGTTTCAGGCCCAATGGCTGACCTTGCAGGCCGATATTGAGAAAGCGCTAGCCGGTCTGGACGCGTTGCAGCAGCGCCTGCTCGACCGCCGCAACGGGCTGATCAAGGGTGGGCGCGCACCGAGCCCAGCCGCGGTGCGCAAGCAATGCCAGGAGTTACTCAAGCGCCAGCATCTCAAGACACTCATCCAAGTGCGAATCGAGGCAGGCGAGGACGAAGTGCCGCAACTGCACTATGATTTCGATGAACCAGCCCTGCACCGGTTGGCCAACACGTATCTGGGCAAGACCTTGTTGGTGACGACGCGCTCGGAATGGTCCGACGCCAGGATCGTTGAAGCCTATCGCAGCCAGCACCAGATCGAGAACATCTTCAAGGAAATGAAAGACAGCGTGGTTGGCAACTGGTGGCCGTTGCAGCACTGGACCGACACCAAGATCCGCGTGCACGGGCTTTATTGCACGCTGGCGGTGCTGTGGCGCGCCCTGATGATGCGCCGTCTGGCCCAGGCCGGCCTTGCGCTCTCGCCCAGGCGTGCCTACGCCGAGCTTGATAAGATCAAGCAAGTCATCAACGTGATGCCGAAAAAGCGCGGCCAGAAGAAGGCTCGCCAACAAGTGGTGTTCACTGAAATCGATCCAGTACAGAAACAATTATTGGAGGCCTTGGACCTGGAAGCGCAAACGCCGACTTTAGGGTAAGGCCGAACCTGCTGTAACGCGTTGATGTTACAGAGAAATATGACCGTCTCTTTGATAACTAGGAAAGTCGGGCGAGCTACGATCAGATCTGGTGTATGAGCTGACTTGAAAGCGGCGGCAAACCCTGCTGAAATTAGAGATGACCAAATCACTGATTTCAGACAAGGAGAATGCCGCCATGAGCAACGATACGACAGTTCCTTTCCTCAATCCAGCCTTTCGAGACGAGATGACCGACTTGATCCGCGCCCACGCCCAGACTGCAATCCGCCAGGCCGTTCAGGCCGAGCTGGAGGCCTTTCTGGGCCAGCATCAAGACACCGATGAGCAGGGGCGCCGGAACGTGGTCAGAAACGGCTACCAGCCCGAGCGTCAAGTGCTTTCGGGCGTGGGGCCGGTCAGCGTTCAGTTGCCCAAGACGCGTGATCGTGCCGGCCGTGGGCGCTGCTTCCGATCACTGATTCTGCCGCCGTATCTGAAGAAGACCCGTCGCCTGGAAGCAGTGTTGCCCTGGTTGTACCTGAAAGGCGTCTCGACCAATGATTTTGACGAGGCCCTGACTGCCCTTTTTGGCGAGTCGGTCCGGGGGCTTTCTCCGGCCACCATCAGTCGACTGAAGTCGGTGTGGCAGACGGACTACGAGGCTTTCTGCGAACGCGACTGGCGGGGCCACGAAATGGTCTACCTCTGGGCCGACGGGATCTACATCAATGCCCGTGAGGCGGACCGGCGCTGTGTCCTGGTGCTGATCGGCTGTGATGCCCACGGGCGCAAGCATTTCCTGGCGATTGACGAAGGCTTTCGCGAGTCAACCGAAGGGTGGAAAGCGCTGCTGCTGGGCCTTCAGGACCGAGGGCTGACCAAGCCACCAAAGCTGGCCGTTGGCGACGGCGCAATGGGCTTCTGGGCGGCCTTGAATGAAGTCTACCCTGAGACGGGCCAGCAACGGTGCTGGGTGCACAAGACCGTCAACGTTCTGGACAAGTTGCCCAAGCGAGTGCAGCCTCAAGCCAAATCGATGCTCCATGAAATCTGGCAGGCCGATACTCGAGAGTCTGCTGAAAAAGCCTTTGAGCGGTTCCTGGGTACGTTCGGCGACAAGTATCCCAAGGCCACAGACAACCTCGCATCAGATCGCGACCGGTTGCTCGCTTTCTACGACTTCCCGGCAGCCCACTGGCAGCACCTGAGAACAACCAATCCGATCGAATCCACGTTTGCGACCATTCGACTCCGAACGGCCAAGACTCGAAACTGCTACAGCGTCGGCAGCGGACTGGCCTTGATGCATCAGCTGGCCATGAGTGCACAGAAGCGTTGGCGAAAACTTCGAGGGTTCCGGCAAGTGGCCGATGTTATTGCCGGCGTGAAGTTTATCGACGGAATTGATGAACGCGAAATCAGCAGGAAAACCGCCGCTTGATGAGACACTCCCGATACACCAGACTTGACAGTAACTCTCCTGCACGTCGATAAGGTCAAAATTGCCGAACAGATCACCACCCTACCCTCGGCACTCTGGGCCGTAGGATTGCTCATACTTGGTTTCTCAACGACATCAACTAGGATGTGCCTGCAACCGCGCCGACGGCACCGCCTGCGACCGTCGTCAGGTCTGTCTTTCTGACTGTTTCTGGTCCCTCGAGAGAAATTGCCAGTGCAAGCAAATGACCAAAGAACGGGACGAGCCAAACAAGACCGGTTTCGGCGATCTTTTCAGTCATAGTACGTTGGCTATCCCGCCAGACATATCGTGAGATAAGTATGTTGGCAATCACAAGATAACTAGCTAATCCGATTAGAAGGTAGAACATTCTCGTAACCTCCGTCAGTGTATGCTTGGAAAGTGTATTTTAAGAGTACGCGGCCACGTCCGGTTGTTCAATATGCCATTTGGCCTATATCGCATTTTCCTGCTGCTCAATCAACGACTGCCATTCTTCCCGCTTGCGATAACGCCTGCGCACTACCTGACTCCATGTTCAAAACAATGGAGGCAGCTTAATGATTGACGCGCTAATGGAGAAGGGTGTGGTTTTGTAGGCGCTTACTATCGACCATTGAACGGTCACGGATAGTCACGGAACTGTCATCGGCAAGTTCGACTCGGGTATTTCTTCTCTCCGACTCGGTATCATTT
>JBLRWT010000252.1:0-4092 GCA_047921095.1 Wenzhouxiangella sp.
GCCGGTGGCCTTCGACGTGGAGATATTTGTGCTTGTAGCGCGTTGTCATGTCAATTCCTTTCTGGGCAAGTTTAGCGGGCCACAGTGCCTGTTGCCCTATCCCTGGTGCTGGGCGCCGATGCCCTGGAACATCGCGCGCAGATCGACGGTCGACTGCGTGCCGATAGCCGCGTAATTCTCATCCAGCCAGCGAGAGGTCGTTTCGCGGCCTATGTCGCGCAGCTTGGTCAGAAATGCCCATTCCACATTCATCTTCGACGAGGCACCCAGCGGTCTCAATTCGGCCTGGTTCTCGATGACATGAACCCGCACCTGTCGGTAGTCCTCCGCCGACAGCTTGCCCTGGCGAATCAGCCGGTCGACGAAGTCGATCGCGCGTAACTCCTTCAGCAGGCTGCTGTTGAAACTGATCTCGTTCATCCGGTTCTGGATCTCCAGCGGGGTCTTGGGCGTGCCCTTGCGCTCGATCGGGTTGACCTGGATTACCACGATGTCGTCCGTTCCGGTCTGGCCGTGAAATGGAAACAGCGACGGGTTGCCCATGTAGCCGCCATCCCAGTAAGGCACGCCGTCGATCTCAACCGCCCGATAGAGATTGGGCAAGCAGGCCGACGCCATCACCATGTCCGCCGTCAGCGCCTCGCGGGGGAAGACCTTGACCTTGCCGGTCTCCACGTTGGTGGCCGAGATGTAGAGTTTGAACGCGGTGCATTTACGCACCATGTCAAAATTGATGCTCTCTTCCACCAGATCGCGCAGCGGATTGATGTTCATCGGGTTGAGTTGATAGGGCGAGACCGCCCGTGAAAGCGCGTCCATGGCGTGATACATGGGGTTATTCTCCAGCCCCCAGTTGCCAATCAGAACGTCGTAGGGCGTGCGTTTCAGCGGGCTGTTCCTGGCGCCGTCGCTCATGCAGCGCCAGAAATGTTCCAGCGCCGCGCGCGCACCCTCGGGGCCATCGCGGGTGAAGCCGTCGGCCAATGCCACTGCGTTCATCGCCCCCGCCGAAGTGCCCGAGACCCCGGCGATCTTCAACCGGCCGTCCTCGAGAATCCGGTCCAGAACCCCCCAGGTGAAGGCGCCATGAGCGCCGCCGCCCTGCAATGCAAGGTTGACGGGCCTGGGGCCAGGTCGGAGACCGCGCCGTGGGCTGCGCTTGGAATTTTGTGCCATGTGATTGGGCCTTTCGGGTTGCGAACTCGCCTGCTGTGCCGCGGCACACTCAGGTCGGGTCATGATTAATCCTCAGGCCAGATAGTCGTGCACTACGCGCCCATAAGGCAGCGATAGGTCGGCGAGAATGTGCTGGCCTTCGACGATCCGTCGCACCGGCAGGTCGGCCACCGGCGCGTTGACATGGGGCACCAGGTGCAGTCGCGCACGGCCGCGCCAGAAGCCCTTGACGGTGATCTCGGTCATCTCGAATGCGACAAGTTCGGCGATCCGGGGGCGGCCGGTCACGCAGGGGATCAGTTTCAGGTTCACGGAAGTCCTGGCGAGTTTTGCGGCGCAGTCCGCCGGGTCGTCGCAGGCGCTTTCGTGCTTGTAGACCATCGTGCCCATCGCGACCCGCTGCCCAGCGTAGGACAGGGTACCGGTCAGGGTGTCCTTCTCGACCCGCAGCGAAGGCTCGCCCCAGCGCTTGGGAAAGCCCCAGATCTCGCGCCCCGCGGTGATCGGCGGCTCGATGTTGAGAAACATCATCGCGGTGTAGTTCACCGGCTTGCCGTCCAGCATGCAGGGAATGACGATTCCGGACTCCTGATAAGCGCCGAAGCCGGAGCTGTCCGGCATGTTGATCCACTCGTAGACCACCGTGTCGGAGCCATCGGGCTCCAGCGGCTCGGGCACCATGGCGCGGATCGCGGCCGGGTCGGTTTCATAGACGATGTTGAAGTACTGCCGATCTATGAAGCGGTAGGGTCCGAAGGGATAGCTCGGGTTTCCCGGTGGCATGCCGGCAAGCGACAGGATTTCTTCCTTGTTCATGAGTCCTTGGTCCATCGTCTGTTGGCGCGAACTGCCGGTGCCGAAGCCGATACAGCGCGAAGTCTTTTCGGCAAAACCCCATTGGGGCGGACTCTTGCGGCGTGCAGTCTCCTAATCGCAGAGAGCCTAGGCTCCGCCCAGCCGGCGGTCTGTGCGCCAGCACACGGGGCACACTGGACTCAGTGAGGCGGCGGGATGATTTCTGGATGCTCGCGCAACCAATCCCGTTTTGTACGGTCTCATGGGCGCCAGGTCCCCTTTGCGTCACCTGAACCGGCGAGCGGATGCCGCCCTCCCCTCACGTTTCGCTGACGTGACTTCCGCCACAGAAACAACGAGGTTCCCATGCTGAAGAACAAGACCGCCCTGATTACCGGCTCGACTTCCGGTATTGGTGAAGGCATCGCCCGCGCGTTGGCCGAGGCCGATGCCAACGTAATTCTCAATGGCTTAGGCGACCCGGAGGCGATGGAATCGCTGCGGGCCGAACTCGACGGCCTCGGCGGCGGCACGGTGCGCTATGACGGCGCCGACATGACCAGGCCGGACCAGATCGAAACGATGATTACCGGCGCCATCGAAGAATTCGGCGCGATCGATATCCTGGTCAACAATGCCGGCATTCAGCACGTCGCGCCGATCGACGAGTTTCCGATTGAAAAGTGGAATGCGATCATCGCCATCAACCTGAGTTCTTCCTTCCACACGATCCGCCTGGCACTGCCCCGGATGCGGGAGCGCGGCTGGGGCCGGATCATCAACCTGGCCTCGACCCATGCGCTGGTGGCCAGTCCCTTCAAGGTTGCCTACGTGGCGGCCAAGCACGGCATCGCAGGACTGACCAAGACAATCGCGCTGGAAACGGCCCAGGACGGCATCACGGTCAACGCGATCTGCCCGGGCTACGTGCGCACCCCCCTGGTCGACAAGCAGATACCCGACACCGCCAAGGCACGCGGACTCACCGAGGAACAGGTCATCAACGACGTCATGCTGGCCGCCCAGCCGACCGGCAAGTTCGTAACCGTCGAGCAGGTCGGCGCGTTGGCTCGTTTCCTGTGCTCGGAAGATGCCGCCTCGATCACCGGCGCGATCCTGCCCATCGACGGCGGCTGGACGGCCCAATGATGCCCGGGAATCTCGCGCGCTGACTGATGCCGCTCAAGGCTCATTCTCGAGGCGGGCCTTCAGCAAGGCGCCGAGTCGCTGCCAATGCGGTTCCGAGGACATATGTGCATAGACCAACGGCAGCCACCCCTTGCGGCGCCATTCCAGGAATACGGCATCATCGAGTGCGGCAAGCTTGTCGGGATCCACGGCCAGGAATCCGCTGAATTTGTTGCGACGGTCAGCCCCGATGCTGACTTCTACTTCATGCCGTGTCAGCACTCCAGCCTCGCGCAATGCCTGGCTGAAGGCCTGGGTCGCCAGGGCGGCGGCATTGTATGACTGGCAGAAGGTCATGACCTTCTCAGCGAGCTGGGTGGTGTTGCCGTTGTCGTCGAAGAACCGTCCTGCGTCGTCCTCGGCGAGCATCTCGTCCGGCTGGTCCACGCACAGAATGAGCTGCTCGCTGTCCTGCATGGTTGACAGGATGAACGGATAACGACGCACGTACGCCGGAATGTACACCCCTTGCATCCAGTGGTCATTCGAGGCCAGGAACAGGTTTTCACTGTCGCGAAGCCCCACGATGGCCATCGGCAGGGCATGCTCGTCGGCGGTGAAGGCTATCGGATAGACATGACTGGCATGCGCTATTTCCGCGACATTGAGCGGCACTGCGTTGCTATGCCGGGCAAAGGCGTGGCTGAAGTCCTTTCTCAGTGATGTCCGCCTGTGTTCCTGCGCATTCAGCGGTACCGGGTTTTTATAAAATATGGGCAGGCCCTGCGCGATTTCGGGCGCCGCGACGGCGGCCTCCGGCACTGGTTGATCCGATGACATTTCGACTCCTGTGCAGATTCGTAAACAGTTAGTTTACGCTGATCGAGCCGACGACGAGCAGGATGTCAACGGGCTCGGGCTGCCGATGTACCGGGGCGACCCGAACAACTGGCTGACGCTGGCGTTGGTGATCGACCGCCATAGCCGGGAACT
>JBLRWT010000253.1:0-4067 GCA_047921095.1 Wenzhouxiangella sp.
CATCTGGTAGGCGGTCAGGGATTTCAGCACACTCATCCACTGGATGTTCTCGAAGGGGGTCAACTCCCCGCTCAGCTCCGGCAGCAGTGACGCGGAACGTACGTCGATGATGCGGGTGGTCATGTCGGCCCGTTCCAGGTAGCGGCCAATCAGGATGAAGCTGTAGGCATCATCCTGGCTCATGGTACCCAGCAAGGTGCCGGCCAACTGCTGGCAATCGAGAATCAGCTCGCGCAGAAATTCGTGCCGGCGCCGCTTGGACAGGTTGGCGGGCAACTCATCCTGGCCTTTCAGGTACAGCGCGTTCATCTGCTCCCACACCTCGCGCGGCAGCAGGTCGCGGGCCGAGCGCAGGTTTTCGCGGGCAAACTCCAGGGTCGCCCGCAGGGAACCCGGGTTGCGCTCGTCGGCCATCATGTAACGGACCACATGGCGTTCCGACTTGTCCTCGTAGAGCTCGTCGAACAATTCCGGGTTGCCGACGATGCGTACCAGCGGCTCCCAGCCCGGCGTCAATTGGCCGGGCAGGTCAAGATGCAGGTTGGCGTTGACGTTGACCAGCCGCGCCAGATCTTCGGCCCGCTCAAGATAGCGGCCATGCCAGTAGAGATTTTCAGCCAGTCGGGACAGCATCGCTCAGCGCTCCGTGTCCACGATCCAGGTGTCCTTGGTGCCGCCACCCTGGGATGAGTTGACCACCAGCGAACCGGACTTCATCGCCACCCGGGTCAAGCCGCCGGTGGTGACATAAGTCTGGTGACCGGAAAGAATGAATGGCCGTAAATCAATATGACGCGGTCCGACACCACCGGGAACAAAGGTCGGGCAAGTCGACAGCGCCAGGGTTGGTTGAGCGATGTAATTGCGCGGGTTGTCGCGAATGAGGCGGGCAAATTCCTTCTGTTCCTTCTTGGTCGAATGCGGGCCGATCAGCATGCCGTAACCACCCGACTCGTTGGCCGGTTTGACCACCAGTTCATTCAGGTGCGCCAGAACATACTTGCGATCTTCCTCTTCGCCGCATTTCCAGGTCGGTACGTTCTTGACCATGGGTTCTTCGCCCAGGTAGTAGCGGATGATTTCCGGCACGTAGGCATAAACCACCTTGTCGTCGGCAACACCAGCGCCCGGTGCGTTGGCCAGCGCCACCTTGCCGGCGCGCCAGGCGCGCATCAAGCCCGGAACGCCGAGCAGCGAATCCTCGCGGAAGGCCTCCGGGTCGAGAAACAGATCATCCACGCGGCGGTAAATCACATCGACCTGACTCAGGCCGCTGATGGTGCGCATGAAGACTTCGTTGTTGTCGTCGACCAACAGGTCGCGACCTTCGACCAGTTCCACACCCATCTGCTGGGCCAGGTAGGCATGCTCGAAAAAAGCCGAGTTGTACATGCCTGGTGTCAGCACGACCACACCCGGATAATCGGCTGGCCGCGGTGATAAAGAGGCCAGGGTGTCGTAAAGCTGTGACGAATATTCATCGACCGGCTGGATGCCCGAGTTCTCGAAAAGCTCCGGCAACACCCGCTTCATCACCTGGCGGTTTTCCAGCATGTAAGACACGCCTGACGGAATTCTGAGGTTGTCTTCGAGCACATACATCGTGCCCTCGCCATCGCGCACCAGGTCGCTGCCGCAGATATGGGCCCAGATCCCCAGCGGCGGTGAAAATCCCTTGCATTGCGGTCGGAAATTCTCCGAATTCTCCAGCAATTCACCGGGGAAGACGCCGTCGGCGATGATCTTCTGGTCGTTGTACAGATCGTCGATAAACAGGTTGAGCGCATGAACGCGCTGCTTGAGGCCATCGGCAATCTGATCCCATTCGCGCTTGGCAATCACCCGCGGAATGAGATCGAATGGCATGGCCCGGTCGACGCCGGTGTCTTCGAAGTAAACGCGGAAAGTAACGCCCGCCACCATGGCCGCCAGTTCACAGGCCGCACGTCGTTCGGCCAGTTCTTCAGGGTCAAGGCCTTTCAGGTATTTCCACAAGGCACGTGCAGCCGCCCGCGGGCGTCCACTGGTGCCGGTCAATTCGTCGTAGAAATTTTCGACTTTGTAATTGGAAAGGTCCATTGCCTGTAAGACTACCCCATTCGCGTCAACAGCGATGGATTTGGCGTCAAATGCATTGCCGCATCTCACATCATCGCTCTGATGTCACCCCGATACCAAGCTCACGTCATCCCGGACTTCCTTATGTCATCCCGGACTTCTCGCCCTTATGTCATCCCGGACTTGATCCGGGATCCCCCAAGCCTGGTGGCGCCAAAAAGCGAGATCCCGGCTCTCCGCTTCGGTCCGGCCGGGATGACAGATTGATGCTGGTTGGCTACGCTGCGGTCGGGATGACAGGTTGCTCTGAACCGTAAACCGAACCTTACCCCGCCACCGCAAACACCCGCTGCTCGCCATCGTCGACCAGCCGCACGCGGCACTGGTAGAGCCTGCTCAATGTTTCGGCGTTGAGCAGTTCGTCGGTGGGGCCGGCCAGCCATTGGCCATCGCCGAACAGCATCAGCACATGGCTGCAGTAGCAGGTGGCCAGGTTGACTTCGTGCAGGGCCATGATCGCGGCCTTGTCGTGATCGCGAACTTTCTTGCCCAGCACATCGAGGATGGTGACCTGGTTGGCCGGGTCGAGGTGATTGGTGGGTTCATCGAGCAACATGATGCCCGGGTTCTGCACCAGCAGCGCCGCCAGGGCCAGGCGGCGGGATTCTCCGCCCGACAGATCCATGCAGCTACGTTCGGCCAGTTCCAGAAGTCCCAGGTCAGCCAGGGCCTGGCGGGCCAGGGCGCGATCGGCGGTGGTTTCGCGAGCCCAGGCTTTCAGGTGCGGATGACGACCGACCAGGGCGGTCTGCTCACAGGTGGCGTCAAACGCGTAACCGGTATGCTGCGGCAGCATGCCGAGTTGCTGGGCGATCAGCTTCCGGGCCAGCCGGGCCATTGGCTGTCCGTGCAGCAGAATTTCACCGCGGTCGGCCGGCCGGACCCCGGCCAGAACCTTCAGCAGCGTCGTCTTGCCGACCCCATTGCGCCCGAGCAGGCCCCAGAATTCGGCCGGCCTGACCAACAGGTCCAGACCCTCGACGACATTGACATCGCCGATGCTGACATCGAGATGGCGTGCTTGAAGCAGGGTGGCCGGCATCAGCGAATTTTCACCGCACGATGCAGCAGAAGCAAAAACAGCGGAACACCGATCAGCGCGGTCAAAACCCCGACCGGCAATTGCCGGGGACTCAGCAGAGTGCGCGCAAAGGTATCGGCCACGACCAGGAAAGCGCCGCCGAACAGGGCGGCTGCCGGCACCAGGCGGCGGTGGTCGGCGCCGACCACCAGGCGCATCAGATGCGGCACGATCAGGCCGACAAAACCGATGGCGCCGGCAATCGAGACCGCCATTCCGGTCAGCAGCGAGGCAATGACGTAGATTTCCCAGAAACGGCCGCGGCTGGATTCACCGAGCAGGGCTGCCTGCAACTGGCCGCCGCTCATCACGTTGAGGCTGCGACCACGCAACCACAGAAAGGCCAGCCCAAACCCCAGCGGAATCAGCCACCAGGCCGACAGGCGCGCGTAACTCAGGTCACCCATCAGCCAGTACAGCATGCTGCGCAGGCTGGCATCCGGCCCGGTGGCCAGCATCAGTGTAATCAGCGCGCCCCAGCCTGAGGCGACCACCACACCGGTCAGCAAGACCCGTGTGGTGCTCCACGCGCCCCGGCCACGGGCCAGGACAAACACGATGATCATCGTCAGCAGCGAACCGGCGAATGCCAGCACGGGAATCGGCAACCAGGCCAGGCCGAACATCATGCCGGCCAGTGCGAACGCGGCCGCCCCGCCGGAAAGACCCAGCACGTAAGGGTCGGCCAGCGGATTTCTCAGCAGCACCTGCATCAGGCAACCGGCCATGGCCAGCAGGCTGCCGGTCACCAGTGCGGCGATGGCCCGCGGCATCCTCAGTTCAAGCACCACGCGCGCCATTGCAGGGTCGGCGTGCCACGGCCATTGCCAGCCGCCACTGCCCCAGCTAGCGGCCAGCAGCAGGCTGG
>JBLRWT010000254.1:0-4063 GCA_047921095.1 Wenzhouxiangella sp.
CAGCTCGCTCCACGACGGCCCATCCTCCTCGGCATCAAGATCGCGAGGAATGGACTGCACCCAGGCGATATGCGTGCCGTCCGGGCTGATCTCGGCGCCGGACACCTGCCGGAGCTCGGCGATCTGCTCCAGGCTCAGGCCCTGGCCCAGGACCTGGACGGGCAATACCAGAAAAATGAAAAGGGCTGCTTTACGGATCAGGGTCATAGTGGAATCCCGGATGGCTTGTGAACACGGAACCGGCAATATACCAGACGCCGGGCGGGCAGGATCATGCAGCCCGCAAAGCACGCTCAGGCCGCTTGTTTGCGCCCGCGTGCCGGGCCGGATTCCATGGTCTGGAACTGACGCTTCAGCTCGGGCAATGGCCGGGCATAGAGGAAGCCGTAGGAGATGCAGCCATGTTTTTCGTGGACCGCGTGATGCATCTTGTGGGCCTGGATCAGGCGCTTGATGTAACCGCTCTGCGGCTGCCACTTGAGCGGCCAGCGGCGGTGCACCAGGCCGTCATGGAAGACGAAATAAAGCAACCCGTAACCGGCCATGCCCCAGCCGATCCACCAGGTCGGCCCATGATCGGCCGAGCCCAGTGCAATCAGGCTCATCGAAACCGCCGTCCCGACGAGCGCGAACAGGTCGTTTTTCTCGAACACCCCCCGGCGGGGGCGATGATGCGATTCGTGCCAGGCCCAGCCCCAGCCGTGCATGACGTAGCGATGGGTCAGCCAGGCAATCCCCTCCATGGCAATCACGGTTCCAACAAACAGGCCAAGATTGATCAACATTGCATTCAACCGTTCATTTCTCCAGCGTCATTCGGGCGGTCAGCGCCAGGCTTGCCAGCATCGCAACCAGCGCGATCCCGGCCAGCACCAGCCAGCCGGCGGCCAGATCCGCAGCACCGGCCTGGCGCCAGAAGATGTCCTGCCAGGACTCGATGGCCCAGGCATTCGGCGTCAGCCAGCCGGCCTCGCGCAGCCAGCCCGGCATCAGGAACCTGGGCATCATGCTGCCACCCACGGCCGAGAGTATGAGCACCACGAATGCGGAGGCCGTTTGCGCCTGTTGACGGGTGCTGCACAGGGAGGCCAGCAGCAGCCCCAGCCAGGCCGCGACCGAGGCCGCCAGCAAGGTTGTCAATAGCCAGGGGCCAAAACGTGACGTCCAGTCCAGGCCGTAGATCCACCAGGCGAGCACAAAGATCAGGCTGGCCTGGGCCAGCCCCTGGAAGGTCAGGAACAGCCCCTTGCCGAGCACCAGCGGATGGGTTCGGCCGGGACCGGCCACCAGCCGATCCAGAATGCCGCTGTTGCGCTCGTCAATCAGGGAGATCGCACCCTGGAAGGCCGAAAACAGCAGGAACAGAATGGCCACCGCACCGGCGTAGTAGCTGACGCCGGCATCCACTCCGGTGGCCGGCGCGAGCAGATGCTGCTCGATGAATCCCTGGTTTCCGTCGACTTGCGCTTCATCGGCGGCTGCGGATTCGCGCATCGCCTCCAGGGCGGCATTCAGTGCCGCCGACTGCGCTGTGGTGTAAGGGCCGGCCAGCGCTTCGACCAGCGCAATCGAGCGCCCGGCTTCCAGCGCCGGAAATTCGGTCTGCAGCAGCCCCTGCACGCGACCGGCCACAATCGCCGCGGCCAGGCTTCGCGATGCATCACCGATCATCAGCAGCGGAGGGCGATCGAACTCGGCCGCCGGCTGATCGCGAATCACGACCGCAACATCGAACTGGCCGGAACGAACACGATCGGCAGCATTGCTGTCGGCGCGCTCGGCAACCAGCCCGTCCAGGGCCTGCAGACGCCCGATAATTTTGCGACTGAGGTCGGAGTCCACCCGATCCTCCAATGCCACCCGCAATGCCAGATCCTCGTCGGCGGATGCGGAAAACACCTCGGCGAAGACAAAAAACAGCAGCGGCGGCAGGACAAAGGCCAGCATCAGCGCGCCGCGATCGCGCAGCAGCGCCAGCCACATCACCCGTGCGACTGCCCGGATCATGCCTGCCGCTCCGGACTGTCACCGTAAAGTCTTCGCCACAGGGTTTCCAGGCCGGGCCGGCGAACGGCGAACTCGCGCAGCGTGTCCTGGTCGGCCAGTTCGGTTTGCAGGTGCTCGGCGCGGTCCTGTTCCAGCAAAGCGCGCAGCAAGCCGCGATCTGCGCGATCGCGCTCGAATCCATTTGCTTCGAGCCTGGCAACGAGCCCGCTTGCGGCATCCGCTTCCAGCCGCACCCGGCACTCGCGACGCCGGCCGAAGAATTCCTCCAGCAGCGCCCGGGGCGAGCCGGTTGCGACCACTCTTCCTTCGGCGAGAAAGGCAAGCGTGTCGGCAATGCGCTCCAGCTGATCCAGGTCATGGCTGGTAATCAGCAGCGCAATGCCCTCGCCGGCCAGCCGCTGCAGCAGCCGCTCGATTTCATCGCAGGCCGGCGGATCGATGCCCACGGTCGGCTCGTCCAGGACCAGCAGCCTCGGACCATGGCCCAGCCCGCAGGCAATATTGACCCGCCGCTGCCAGCCCCCCGACAGATGGCCGACGCGCCGGTGCGCGACGGCTTCGAGGTCGCAGCGGACCAGCACGCTTTCGGCGGCGGCCGGGACCAGACGTGAGGGCATGCCGGCCATGCGCGTGAAAAACGAAATGTTTTCCACGACGCTCAGATGCGGATACAGCGCAATGTGCTGCGGAACCAGGCCGACGATTGAATTACGCTGGGCCGCGGCGCCTGAATCGAGCAGGATGCGACCGCGATCGGGCTGCAGGCGACCGCAGATCAATCGGATCAGGGTTGATTTTCCCGCCCCGTTGGGACCGACCAGGCCGACGATGCACCCGGCCGGAACCTGGAGGTCGATGCTGGTCAGAACCGCCTGGTCGGCATAGGAGAATCCGACCTGTTCGACCTGAAGAACCGGCGGATCCGGTGTACTGGACGATGACATCCCGGGCAGATCAGCAATAGCGCTGAAACAGCGCGCGAACGTAGTTGCAAAGGTGGCGTCCGCGCACCTGCATCCGATCAAGCTCGGCCTCGGCCGCTCCCAGCCGCTGGCGAATCTGCTCGACCAGCGCGGTTTCACCCAGCGCGTGAACCGACCCGGCCTTGCTTCGATCCAGCCCGCTGCGCTTGCCGCTTGTCACGCCGATGCGGGCGGCATGGGCGCGGCTGTCGAGCAGGTCATCGGCGGCCTGGAAAGCCAGCCCGACCTGCCGCGCAAATCGGTTCAGCCCTGTCAGATCAGGCCCGCTGACCCCGGAATAGCGGCCGCCGGCAACCACCGCGAGCTCGAAAAGCACCGCGGTTTTCTGATAATTGATCCGCTCCACGCACTCCGGAGAGATCGGCGAAGTACGCTCGAGAAGATCGCGCGACTGGCCCGAGACCAGACCCGCAGTTCCCACCGCGGTGCTGAGCCGGGTCACCAGCTCGTTGCGGAAATCTGCGGGCAAGGCTTCGGCGGCCGCGATCATGCCGTAGGCATGGTTGAGCAGCGCGACCGCGGCCAGCGTGGCCGTGGCTTGATCATATTCACGGTGCAGCGCATTACGTCCGCGGCGCACCGGGGCATCGTCCATGCACGGCAGATCGTCGAGCGCCAGCGAAGCACAGTGCACCAGCTCCAGTGCGCAGGCGAATTCGAGCAGCTCGTGAGGGTCGCGACCGAAATCCAGTGCGGTAAGCATGGCCAGCAAGGGCCGTACGCGCTTGCCGGGGGAAATCGCGGCATGGCGCATTGCCCCGACCAGCCGGAAACATGCCTGGTCATCGCCTTGCAGGCAATCCTGGAGTCGCGCGTTGATCAACTCACGCAGCTGATCCGGCTCTCCGGTCAGAGCAATCTGGCGGGCCTGTCGGACAGAACCAGCATCTGGATCTGCAGTTTGAAAAACGGCGGACATGAAGCTCCCGGTCGGCAGCCTGCACTTACGCCAGGACTCCCGGTTTGAACATGAAAGTGGACACGATTTAACCGAACTCGATGTGAACTCCCGGTGAAACCCGGCCCGGCCCGAGCGTCGCGACAGACTCACGAGCGTCGCGACAGACTCATTT